>JABDII010000472.1 GCA_013003805.1 Gemmatimonadales bacterium | reverse complement strand
GCATTACGAAGGTGCGTTGACCGAAGGCTTCTGGTACCAGCTGGTGAAGCAGGCGCATGACTCGGGCGACTCGCTGGGTACCGCGTTCCCGAGCTCCCATGTCGCGGGGTCGGTCACGATCGCGTATCTGGCGTGGCGCTGGCTCCCCCGCGGATGGGCCTGGCTCATCGCGCTCGAGACCGTCGGCGTCTGCTTCGCCACGGTATACACCCAGAATCATTACGCCATCGATGCCTTGGGCGGGTTGGTGTGGGCCACTGTGTTGCAGGTGGTGGCCGTGCCGCTCGTTCGAGGTGTCCTGAGCGGCGCTCCCTCCGAGCGCTTCACAATACCCGTCTTGCCTCGCTTCGATCCCGAGGCCGAGCTCAGCACGGGGGGTGGATCATGAGAGACATCACACTGGTGACTGGAGCGACTGGCTTCATCGGCCAGTACGTGGTGAAGCAATTGCTGAAAGAGGGCGAACTTGTTCGGATCCTCTGCCGGCGGCCCGAGGCGATCCCACCCGACGTGCGCCAGCGCATCGACATCGTAAAGGGCGACATTCTCGATCGACACGCGATGAAGCGGGCGATGGCCGGTGTCGGGACGGTGCTTCACTTGGCCGGCTGTGCCCGGGCCTGGAGCAGGAATCCGCGGGAGTTTTGGGACGTGAACGTGAAGGGAACCGAGCTGGTGCTCGACTTCGCCGAACGAGCCGGGGTCGACCGGGTGGTCCACGTCTCCACCGTGCTGACGCTGCCCGAGTTCGTCCGAACCTGGCTGTTGGAACAGCGCCGGAAGCCTACCGAGTACGAATACACCAAGCTCATGGCCGAGCGCCATGTGCTCGCGTATCGCGCGCGGGGCGGCGATGCAGTCGTAGTGCATCCCACTCGGGTGTACGGTCCCGGTCCGCTCACCGACGCGAACGGCACCGCCAAGATGATTGCACTCTACCTAGCGGGCCGGTTCAGGCTCCGGGTATCGGACGGGGATGTGTTGGGCAACTACGCCCACGTGGAGGACGTCGCGTGCGGGATGATTCTCGCGGCGAGGCGGGGACAGAGCGGTACCCACTACGTGTTGGGCGGGGAAAACGCCTCGATCCGCCAACTGTTCGATCTGGTGGCGGAGTTGACCGGGGTACGGCGGCACATGCTGGCGGTCCGGCCGGCGGCCGCGATCGGGGTCGGGCACCTGTCCGAGTTCTGGGGTCGTCTGGGCGGGCAGGTGTTGATCACCGCCGACTGGGTGCGGGTGTACCTCGAGGACCAGGGCGTCGACATTGCGCAGACAGTGCGCGAGCTGGGGGGGGGCTACCGACCGCGTCCGCTCAGGGTCGGCATCGCCCAGACGCTCGAATGGCTCGGCGCGGTTCGAGAAAATGAGTTGGCGGCATGAAATCGGTGCCCGCACTCTCCGGTCGTCAGGAGCCGTTCTGGTTGCTGTTGGTCGCCACGCTCGTCCTGTTCGTCTTCTATTATCTGGCGCGGGCGGACGTGGTTGGCGTGTACTCACCCGCGCGTGGCTGGCTCCCGCTCACCAAACCCCCGCTCGGCACCACAGCCCACTACATCGTATCGGGCGTCCTCCTCGGTCTGATTCCTGTCTTGGCAGCGCGCTGGCTCACCCGCTCGAGTCTCAAGGACCTCGGTTTCGGCCTCGGCCGCTGGCGGCTGGGTCTGGTCTGGCTTGCGGTCGGCATTCCGCTCGCCGTGTTGGCCGGGTGGATCAGCGCTCCGTCGCCCGACATGCGCGCGGTCTACCCGCTCGACCCGAGACTCACCGCCGAACCGGCTCGGTTCCTCCCGCACGCCCTTCGGCAGGCGCCCTACTTCTTCGCCTGGGAAGTGCTGTTTCGCGGTGTCATCCTGTTTGGCCTCCGTCGATATGTGGGCGGGGCCACGGCCAACATGATCCAGACCGCGCTCTCGGTCCTGGCCCACTTCGGCCGGCCAATGGAAGAGACGCTGTCGGCCATTCCCGCCGGTCTCGTGTTCGGTGCGATCGATCTCCGGATCGGCTCCATCTGGTACGTCGCGATAATTCACTGGGTGGTGGGAGTGAGCCTGGATTGGTGGATCTTAGGGACGTAGGAGGGTAGGAAGTGGGAACGGGGAGTAGGGAGTAGTGAGTAGGGAGTAGGACACCCTCAGGATTGTCATCCCGAGGGTGCGAAGCGCCCGAGGGATCTCATTAACGCATGTCCGGAAGGTCGCTGTGAGGAGGCAGAGCTCGAGACAGTGCTGAGGAGATCCCTCGCTTCGCTCGGGATGACAACACGTGGCGGGCCACTTCTCACCTCACAAACTTCGAGCCGCCCAACCGCCCAACCGCCAACCACTAGCCTTATTTACACCCCCTCCCTAGCGACGTATCTTCGCGCATGATCTCCATCAAGCACCGCAACACTCACGAGGTGCTAACCACGTTGGAGGGGGACAGCCTCAAGGGCAGCTCCCTGGCCCACGGGATGCTGCTGTACGGCGACCTGCACGGGGCCGACCTCCGCCAGGCGGATCTGCGGCAGGCGAACATGTGCAACTGTGACCTGATAGGGGCCGATCTCTCCGAGGCCCAGATGACCGCCGCCGACCTGAGCGGCAGCGATCTGACCGATGCCAAGCTCCGCGGCGCGATCTTAGTGGCCGCGCGGCTCCTCGCCATCACCTTCGTCCGGACCAATCTCCGCGGCGCCGATCTGGACCGGGCAACGTTCACCTACTCGACGTTTCGCGACGCCGATCTCACCGAGGCCATGTTGGAACGAGCCGACCTCCGCCATGTGGTGATGGATCATGCGGACCTGACCGGCGCCGATCTGTCCTACGCCCACTTCGGCAGTTCCGTGCTCGGCTACTCGAACTTCACATTCGCATCGCTGGTCGGAGCGGTCTTCCAGGGTACCGACATCCGAAACGCGACGTTCCAGAACGCCGATCTGTCGCTATCGATTTTCGTGGGGGCGGATCTGGCAGGGGCGGACTTCACTCAGGCGAATACTCGGGGCACGACCTTCGTCGATTGCAGGAACATCGGTCAAGCCAAGGGGCTCGACCTCCCCACCTAATCGTCGTCCGATGCCGGCGTTGCATCCAGCGTAGCCGCGATTCTCCGCGCCAGGTCGGGCGGCATCTTGGCCCGCGTGAGCTTCTTCCGGATACCGTCCAGCAGATTGCCCTCGAAGGCGTACTCCTTGGCGCAGATCTCACAGATGGCCAGGTGGGCCTCGACCCGCTCGACCTCCTCGGCGCGGAGTTCATGGTCGAGGTAGTCCTCCAGGTGCCGGAACATTTCCTCGCAGGTCAGGTAGGTCTGATCGGTCATGCTGGTGCCTCCTGGCCCTTGAGTTTCTCGACGATGCCGAATTCGACGGCAGTCTGCCACAGCGCCTTCTGCAGCAACCGCCGGCCGCGATGGAGTCGAGAGCGCACGGTGCCGACCGGACACTCGAGCACCTGAGCGATTTGGTCGTAGCTAAAGTCTTCCATGAAATACAACATCGACACGACTCGATACTCCTCTGGTAGCGCCTCTAGCGCATCGGTGATCTGTTCTGACTCGAGCTGGGCCATGAGTGCCGTCGCGGGGTCGTCGCCGCTGTCGAACAGTCCCGCCCCGGCCGACTGGGCGAACATATAGAGTCGCGGCACGTCATCGAACTCGACCGTCTCGGGGCGCCGCTTCTTGGTGCGGCCGCTCTCGTAGTAGCAGTTGGTCACGATCCGAAAGAACCATGCCTTGAAGTTGCTCCCTGGCTTGAACGTATCGTAGAATCTGAGCGCCCGAAGCGAGGCCTCCTGCAACACGTCTTCGGCATCCGCCCGGTTCCGCGTCAAGCTCATCGCATACCCATAGGCCTGATCCAGGACGCCCGTTAACAGGCTTCCGAAGCGGTCCTTGGAGAGGGTCTGCTGTGCTGGCGGCATGCTCTGGCTCTCAGAGTGACGAATCGCGCTAAGATACCGGCCGATTGTTCCCCGAGCAACGCGCTCATCCCTACCCCCACTCCCCCGAAAGCCAGCCTACCCGCTAGCCGGCCTATTCCTCACTAATGCCGGAACGGCGGGAAAGGTTCCCGACAATTCTGACCGAATTTCTCGGGAACTCTGGGCCATCTCCATGCATAGGAGCCCGCAGATGCAACACCGCTCCAACCACGTCCGAGCCCCTGGAGCTCGGCAACCCCGTAGGAGGTGACCCATGATCCGCATTACCGCAGTGTTGGGCGCGCTCGTGATCGCGCTTGCCGGAGTGGCATTCACGTGGGACGCTCCGGCTCCGGGCCAGTATCTCTACATCCTGAGCAACAACGTCGAGCAGGGGCAGAACTCCGTCATCGCCTATCAGCGTATGGACGACGGGCAGCTCGTGCCTCACCCCAAGGGTCCGTTCATGACCCGCGGCGCCGGCATCAACAACAGCACCAACGGCAAACTCGGCCCCAACGACATCGACACCCCACTCATCGTGAGCCCCGACAAGACGCGGTTGTTTGCGGTGAACGGCTACAGCAACACCATCGCCGTGTTCGACATCCAGGCGGATGGATCGCTCGAGCATGTGAGCGGCTCGCCGTTCGAGTCCATGGGCGTCGGGCCGGTGAGTCTCGCCATGTCGGGTGACGTCCTGATCGTGGCCAACCGGAACGAAGATCCGCATCAGCTCGCCGAGCTGAGCGGCGCGGCCTACTCCAACTACGCCACCTTCCGGGTCGGGAGCGAGGGACGCCTCACGTTCCTGTCGAAGGTCGAACTGACCGATGGGCAGAAGAACACCCAGGTCCTCGTGTCGAGCCGAGATGCTAGCATCATCTTCGGCAATGAGTTTGTGGTCGACGTCGATTTCGATGGTGAGGGTGATGTGTCCCGCCTGTTCGGCTCCGAGGCCAAGGTGGCAGGTGGGCTTCAGAGCTTCATGCTTGGCAGCGACGGCATGCTCCAGCAGGCCGATCGCATGGCGCTCCCGGAGACGGTCGATCCGGCACCTGAGGTTCCGACCATCCCCCTCGGCATCTGGGACCATCCGACCAGAAAACTGTTGTACGCCGGGCTCGTCACCCGCAATCAGTTGGGCACCTTCCGCTACGATCGCTACGGCAAGCTGAGCTTCGTCTCGGCCGTGGCCAACAGCGGGCAGGACATCTGCTGGCTTCGAGTCAATAAGGCTGGGACCCGACTCTACGCCGTCAACAACCTGCCGCGTGAGGACGAGCAGGATGCGGCCGGTACCATCACAGTGTTCGATATCTCGGGTGACAAAGCGGAGCAGCCGGTCGAGATCAGCCGTATCGAACTGCCGCTTCCGCTCGGCACCTTCGTGAACAACCGTGCGATGGCGCAGCCCAACAGCACCCCGTTCCAGCTGACCCTGGACGAGGACGAGCGATTCCTCTATGTGATCAATCAGCGGATCGATCAGTCCATACAGCGGAAGACCAGTCACGCGAGCCAATTGGGAGGCGAGCTGGGCAACGTACTCCACGTCTTGAGGATCAAGACGGATGGGACGCTCGAGGTGGCCGGCTCACGGCACCTGGGACAGGACGGCGTACACGAGACCGCGCGGCCGCAGGGAGTAGTGACGCTGGATATGTAAAGTGCAGGAGGGTAGGAGGTAGGAAGTAGGAATGTGGGGAAGGGGGGTGGGCGGTTTGGCGGTTGGGGTATGACCGCTGAGTCGTCCACCCACATCGCGTTGGGGAGAGCCTAGGAGTTCGGGCTTTTCCCCCATTGTCATCCCGAAGGTGCAAAGCGCCCGAGGGATCTCGTTAATGCATATCTGGAAGGTCGCTGTGACGATGCGGAGGTCGTGGCATTGTTGAGGAGGTCGCTCGCTGCGCTCGGGATGACGTACGGTGCGGGTCACCGCGGGATGCGATCTTCCAACCGCCTAGCCGCCTAACTGCCCATCCGTTTAGCCGATAGCCGATAGCAGATAGCTGTTAGCGAATGGCCAATAGCCGAAAGCGCCTTGTTTACACCCTCCCCACCAGGCCGTATTATGGCCCAGTGATCACGATCGAGCATCCGAACGCTCACGCAGTGTCGATCACGTGGGGAGGGATCATCATGTTTGCCTCAGTTCTCCGGTGGTGGCCGGCGGTGTTCGCGCTGGCGCTCGCCGGGCCGGCCAGTGCGCAGGACATCTGGCGCGCCTACCAGTTCCATGGCAATGAAGACTTCCGCTACGACCTGAAGCAGACCGTGGACAGCACGGTGACCACGGGGTTCTATCGGCTCTCGATAAGCCCGGCCGGGGCCGGCCAAATGCAACTGGACATCCAGGGCAAACTCGCCGGCGTAGCGTGTTCCGGCAGCGCGACCGTCGAGAGCGGAGCGGCGAGCCCGTACCAGTTGACGACCGGTTGCCAGATGATGGCCCCGATTCTGGTGGGGGCCTTCATGCCGATGTCGACCTGGTTCATGAACCGACCACTCACGCCGGGGGACACGTGGGACGTGCGTCAAGGAGGCGAGACGGTCTCGTTCAGCGTGAACGGCACCTGTACCCATGCCGGCCAGGACGGTCATGGGGTCGAGGTGAGACACAACAATGATCTCCGGCTCAAGGCCTGTTTAGCGCCCGACATCGGGCTCCCGCTCGCCGTGTTCTGGACCGAGGAAGGTGATGATCCCATCGAGATCGAACTGGTGGGGTATCAGCAGTAGCGACGGTCGGATACCACCGATCCATTCGTGGTTTATGCGAGGTACTGACGCCATGAAACGAGCAAGAGTCGGAAGCCTAGGCCTGGCCGGCACGGTGCTGGGCCTGAGTGTTCTCGCAACCCCGCCGGCTGTGGGGCAGGCCTTAGCGTTCGCGGAGCGAGATTGCACTGCCCTCGAAGCCTATCGTGCGGCGCTGGCGCGCCCCGAGGTGCGAACGGCGAGCCGAGCCGAGATCCGTCGCCAGCTGCGGGCCAATCCACCGGTCGCGCTGCTCGAGGGTTACTGGGTGAGCCCGGTCGACCTGGGTCATCTGCTGGAGGTTGCGGCCGGCCTGGAGCCCGACGGAACGCATCGGCTCGTCGCCTTCGCGTTCACCACCGGCTGGCTCGGGGACCGCATTCCGCTGCCCTTTGTCGGTGATGTTCCGGTCGGCGATCCTCGTGGTGACGCCGGCACGGGGGGGGGAGCGCACCCACCGGAAATCGTCCTCGTTCCGGTGAGGGACCCTGCCGACGTCGTCGTGGAATACCTG
>JABDII010000049.1 GCA_013003805.1 Gemmatimonadales bacterium | reverse complement strand
GAGCGGGATGAACCCGACTCTGGGCACCACGTTCATGATCTCGACCATGCTCATTGCGGTCCCCTCTGCTATCAAGGTCTTCAATTGGCTTGGCACCATGTGGCGGGGGAACATCCACTTCACCGTCCCCATGCTCCATGCGATCTCGTTCGTCGCCATGTTCGTCATCGGCGGATTGAGCGGGGTCTTCATGGCGTCAACGCCCGTGGATATCTACATCCACGACACCTACTTCATTGTGGCACATCTGCACTACGTGCTCTTCGGCGGGAGTCTCTTTGCCATTTTCGGGGCCATCACCTTCTGGTATCCAAAGATGTTCGGGCGCATGATGAGTTCGTTCTGGGGCAAGGTGCACTTCGGGTTGACGTTCGTGTTCTATAACCTGGTGTTCTTCCCGATGCACGGCCTGGGAGTCTCGGGTCACATGCGGCGGATCTACGACCCGACCCAGTACGAGTTCCTCGAAGGGCTCCAGGGGACCAACCGATTCATCACCATCGCGGCGTTCCTCCTGTTCACGACGCAGATCATCTTCGTGATCAATTTCCTGGGCTCGCTGTTCCGCGGGGCCAAGGCTGGGCCGAATCCGTGGAATGACAACGGACTGGAGTGGATCACCCCATCCCCGCCGCCGCACGGCAATTTTGAGCGTACGCCGACGGTCTATCGGGGGCCGTACGAGTTCAGCAGCCCATCGGTGGAGGAGGACTTCCTCCCGCAGAGCAAGAAGTTACCCGGCGACCAGGATCCGGCCGCCCTTACGGCCGGCCGCTAGGAGGAGCACGCCAATGGCACACGCCGCAGTCATGCACCCCCCGGCGGAAGCCCAAGTCGGGTCGGGAGTCTACAACGAGAAGCTCGGGATGTGGGTGTTCCTCGGCTCGGAGGTGATGTTCTTCACCGCGCTGATCGGCTCCTACATCATTCTCCGATTCGCCCATCCCGAGGCCTGGCAAGCCCCGGGAGAAGTCCTGGCCATTCCAATCACGGCCGTCAATACGTTCCTCCTCATTTGCAGTAGCGTCACGATGGTCAAGGCGTTCGCCGCAGCACAGGACGGTAACCAGAAGGCGTTGCCGCTCTGGCTCCTTGCGACGGTCATCATCGGAGCAACGTTCGTGGGGATTCAGGCCTACGAGTACTCGGAGCTGATCCATCATGGATTCGTACCGAGCGAGGGACTCTATGGATCCACCTTCTACATCATGACGGGTTTCCATGGCTTTCACGTGTCCATGGGTGTCTTGTGCTTGATCTTCGTCACGTGGAAGGCCTTCCGCGGCAAGTACACCGTGGCGGACCACCGAGGGGTCGAGGTCGTCGGCCTGTACTGGCACTTCGTCGACCTCGTGTGGATCATCCTCTTCACGATCGTCTACTTGATCTGAGCGCAGGGAGAACCAGCGGCATGGAACAGGTCCAGCACAGGAAGCACCCGAACTATCTGGCGGTCTTTTTGGGATTGGCCATCCTCACGGCATTTGAGTTGGGGATCGCCTTTCTGCCATGGTCAAAGCGGACCATCGTTCTATTGCTCATCGGCTTGGCGGTGTGGAAGGCACTCCTGGTGGGGTTGTACTTTATGCATCTTAAATTCGAATCGAACCGGATTCGGATCCTCGCGGTAGCACCACTTCCGTTGGCCGTGATCCTGGTCGTGGCCGTGATGACCGAGTGGATATGGTAGTAGGTTCGTCCGCCCCCGCCCCCGCCCCCGCCTTGGCACGGCCAGCGGACATCCTCGAGCTGGTCAAGGCACGGATCGTCGGGTTGGTGCTGGTCACCGTCGCCGCCGGGTTCACAGCGGCGAGCCTCGGTGGGATCGACCTCCTCCTCCTGGTCCACACCCTTTTCGGGACGGCCCTGGTGGCGGCGGGCACCAATGCGCTGAATCAGGTCGTCGAGCGGGACGCCGATGCGCGTATGCGCCGCACGGCCGAGCGCCCGCTCCCGGCCGGCCGCATGGCGGTCGGTCCCGCGACCCTCGGTGCCTGGATGGCCGGGGCCCTCGGCGTGGGCTACCTGGCCATGCTGGTGAATGCCACCACCGCTGCACTCGCGGCCCTGACGCTCCTGTCCTACGTGTGTGTGTACACGCCGCTCAAGCAGAAGACTACGCTGGCGACGCTGGTTGGCGCCGTGCCCGGCGCGCTGCCCATCGTCGGTGGCTATGCCGCAGCGGGAGGCCGGCTCGGAGTGGAGGCGTTGGTACTGTTCGCGATTCTCTTCTTGTGGCAGCTTCCCCATTTCCTCGCGTTGGCCTGGATCTATCGCGACGAGTACGCGAACGCGGGGTTTCGAATGCTGAGCGCGGACGACCCGGACGGCAGGCTCACATTTCAACACGCCATGCTGTATGCCGCCGCCCTCGTGCCGGCGTCGCTCGCGCCCACACTGGTCGGCATGACCGGCTCGGTCTACTTCTGGGGTGCGCTCGTCCTCTCGAGCGTCTTGCTCTGGGCGGCCATCACGGCCGTGCGCCGACCCTCGCGTCTCGCCGCCCGCCGGCTGTTCCGGGTCACTATCTTCTACCTACCAGGGTTGCTCGCATTGCTCATGCTGAACCCCGGACTCTAGAGACCATGATCATCTTTCATCGGTTCCTGATTGGCACGGCCATCCTCTTCGCCGCCGGCTTCGCTGTCTGGTCCTTCGGCACCTATCGCTCAACAGGTCAGCTGGTGCATCTGGTGCTGGGCGTCCTGGCCGCCCTAGCGGTGATTCTGTTCGGATACTACCTGAAGCACCTGCAGCGGTTCCTCCATCGATGAGTCCCGATACCCTCTCGACCGGCATGTTCTGGGTGGGAGCCCTGTTCGTGCTTACGCCCCTCGTCGTGGGTGGCACAGTCATCGGCATCTGGTGGTACCAGAGGAAGAAGGCGGCCCCTCCGGCGGACTCGCCTCCGCCCCCGCCTTCCACGGGCTAGCCGCCTCCACGTTCTTCGATACGGAAACCCCGCTACGCGCACTGATGTAGCGGGGTTTTCTTTCTGTCTCTCATTCGCGTCGTCAAAACCTAGGACGACACCCGCTCGATCACACCTACTTGCCACCGCCCAGGAGGATTCCAAATGACAGCGCGACGTCGGGGCCGCTGTAGTTGGTTTCCGATCCGATCCGCCTCTCAAAATCGGTCACCAGGCAATAGCCGACCCCGAAACCGAGCGTGAATCGCCGGCCCAGCAAGATGTCGGCTCCAACTCCAAGGCGAGAGCCGAACGCCGTCTCGGTATAGGAGCTCATCGAGACCGCCGTCTCCGCCGCCGAAATGGAATGGGAGACGGTTGACGCGATGAGTCCGGTCGAGACGCCCGACACGGACCCGAAGTAAGGGCCGACCGAAGCAGCCACATAG
>JABDII010000455.1 GCA_013003805.1 Gemmatimonadales bacterium | reverse complement strand
GTTCAAGCTCGAACGGTACTTCGCCCAATACGAATTCACCACGGGACATCTCCTCTGCGCCTCGGATGTCCAGGGGTATCGGCTGCCCGAACTGCTGGCACTTGCCGATGAGGAAGGCCGGCGGCTCTGGGATGAACTCCCGCTCGGCTATACCGAATCGTCGGGCCACCCACTCCTCAGGCAAGCCATCGCCGGACTGTACGAGCACGTCGAGGCCGAAGACATTCTGGTGTGCTCTGGGGCGGAGGAGGCGGTGTTTCTCACGCTCCAGGCTCTGCTCGGTCCCACCGATCATGCAATCGTCACGTGGCCTGCCTATCAGTCCCTGCGTGATGTCGCCCGCGTGACCGGTGCGACGGTCGATCTCCTCCCGCTGAATCCGTCGGAGGGCTGGCTGCCCGATGTGGCGGCACTGGAGCAACTGGTGCGCCCGAACACCCGGCTCATCGTCGTCAATCTTCCCCATAATCCTACTGGTATGTTGCCCGGTCTCTCTCGCTTCGAGCAGATCGTCCAGGTCGCCGAGCGTGCGGGTGCGTATCTGCTGTCCGACGAAGTGTATAGGTGCCTCGAGTACGATCCGGTGGATCGGCTGCCGGCCGGTGTCGATGCAGCCCTAAGCGGAATCAGTCTCGGTGTCATGTCCAAGGCCTTCGGGCTGGCGGGCCTCCGGATCGGTTGGGTTGCGTGCCGTGATCGTGAGGTGGTGCGCCGAATCGCCTCGCTCAAGGACTACACGACCATCTGTAGTAGTGCGCCGAGTGAGGTCCTGGCCCTTATTGCGCTGAGGGCGCGAGAGCAGGTGCTGGCTCGGGGCCTCGGGATTATCCGGGAGAATCTCCAGGCTCTCGATCCCTTCTTCCGTCGCTGGTCATCCCAGCTCGAATGGGTCAGGCCCGCGGCGGGTGCCGTCGGATTCCCGCGGTTCCTCGGCTCGACGGACATCGGGTGGCTGGCGGCGCGACTCCGGGAAGAGGCGGGAGTCCTTATTCTTCCCGGTGAGGTCTTCGATTTCCCTGGCGCCCATTTCCGGCTAGGATTCGGGCGGACAGATTTCTCGAATGGGCTCGATCGCTTGGACCGAGCCCTCACCTCCATTCTGGGAGCGCCGTAACGCCATGGAACTGGCGCTGTGACCTCGCCACCCGCACTTGGGCGCCGCTCGCGCATCAGGTGGATGTTCTGGCTGTCTGTGGTTGCCGCAGTGGTCCTGTACTGGCGATACAACGGCCCGCGCCCCTATCCGGAACGGCTCCGTCTTCCCGCGGGGTTCTCGGTCCAACTCTTCGCCACTGGTGTGGAGAACGCCCGTTCACTTGCGCTCGGCGACAGTGGGACCGTGTTTGTCGGGAGCCGTCGTGCAGGCAACGTCTACGCACTTCCCGACACCAATCGAGACGGGGTCGCTGACGCTGTCCTAACGCTCGCGAGAGGCCTCGAGATGCCGACCGGTGTCGCGTTTCGAGATGGGGCACTCTATGTGGCGGAGGTGAGCCGGATTCTGCGGTTGGATTCCATCGAGTCGCAGCTGGATGATCCTCCGCTTCCCATCGTCACGTACGCTGAGTTACCGCGTGACATCCAGCACGGGTGGAAATTTATCGCGTTCGGTCCTGATGGATATCTCTACGTGCCTGTTGGAGCGCCGTGCAACGTCTGCCGAGTCGTCGAAAACCGGTACGCCGCGATCTTCCGGATGCGCCCTGACGGCGCGGAGCGATCGGTCTATGCCCGCGGGGTACGGAATACGGTGGGATTCGACTGGCACCCGGACACGGGTCACTTGTGGTTTGGCGACAACGGCCGAGACCTGTTGGGCGATGATATCCCGCCCGATGAGATCAACGTCGCGACGCAGGTGGGCCTGCATTTCGGGTTTCCCAAGTGCTTTGGAAGTGATGTTATCGACCCGGATTTCGGCATCGAAGGGGATTGCGCTGTCTCCACGCCACCGGTGCTGGACCTGCCCGCCCACGTAGCCCCCGTTGGGCTTCGATTTTATACCGGAACCGGCTTTCCCGAGTCCTATCAGAATGCGCTCTTTCTCGCCGAGCACGGCAGCTGGAACCGCACCCGTCCGGTCGGATACCGGCTCATGGTGGTCCGCGAGCGGGACGACAGTCTCGCGTCGTACGAGGTATTTGCCGAGGGCTGGTTGGGTCGGCGCCGGGCCTGGGGCCGGCCCGTGGACGTCCTGGTGATGCCGGATGGCGCCGTACTGGTGTCCGATGATGTTGCCGACGTCATCTACCGAATCAGCTATACGCCGTGATGTAATAAGGGCCCGGCACCGCAAGGTGCCGGGCCCCCTCCCGCCGAGTTGGTGTCAGCCGCGTTTCCGAAGCGAGATGTTTCCGTTCACGGTCTCGAGATCGAGCCTCCTGCCGCCATCCCCGATCGTACCGGAGATGCGGCGTGGTCCGAACCGCCCCCTCACCGTGAGCGGAAAATCTGTGCTGATGTCACCGTTGACAGTACCGGCGCGGACCTCCGCGCTGAGGTTCGAGGGAAGGGTGAGGTCGATGTTCCCGTTCACCGTGTGGAAGTCGACCGTTCCGCTCCAGTCGGCGCTGCCCATCGAGGCGCGAATTCCTCCGTTCACGGTCGTGGCCTCGGTGTGGCCC
>JABDII010000396.1 GCA_013003805.1 Gemmatimonadales bacterium | reverse complement strand
ATCTTCTGCTGGGACGGTGATGCGTGGCAGGCGGCGCTGGCGCACGACGCTTCATTCTCGATGACAGACAAGTGGCGCAAGACTTCGGCCCCCTCCGGGACGCGCGCCAGCCCGCTCCGCTCGAGCTGACCCACCGATGCCGTTTCGTCTTGTTTGTGACAACTGATGCAGGTTTCCGAGTCGAGTTCGATGTGTCGTCCGATCTCTTCAGGGTGGGCGGAGAGAACGATCACACCCCGCTTGTCGTAGACCCGGATCGCCGCGACCCCCGGGCCGGCGGCAAGATGGGTGATGGTCTCCTGCACCTCGTCGAGGCGGTTGAGAAGCATGCCGTCGTGCGTTGCCCGACGAATGAGATCACTGTCCTGGTCGGCGTTGGAGCGGAGCAAGCCCAGAAGGTTCGCCTTGGTGGATCGATAGTCCACGTAGGAGTGGACGGTAAAGACGACGCCCACTGTGAGGAACAGCGGTAGGAGCAGGCGAATCCCCAGTGACCGGGGCGCTCTGAATTTGGGGAACATCGGGACTCCCGCGCAGCTGGGACGCGGGTGCACAGAGGCATTCCTACGCTAGCCCCGGGCGATGGAAATTTCAATGAACTGTTGATGAATTCAACGGCGACTAGATGTGTCGGTGAAAGATCCGCCAGCACCACCCCGCATTGACAGTCTTCCTGACGATCCTCGACGTGCCGACCAGTTGGCGCTCGACTTGCTAAGTGGTCTTGTGGCATCGCGTCGTGGATACGCGCCGGGATGATGGTGGGAGGGAACGGACCCATGGTGATGAGCAACGCGCATAGCCGGATTCTGCCCGAGGACGCTCTGCCCTGTGTGTGGATGAGCGCCGGATTGGTCGCGTACCGATTGTGCGATCGCGAATTCGATTGTGACGACTGTCCGCTCGATCTGGCGCTCCGTGGGGTGTCACCTACCTCGCAGTCCGACCCCCCAACGGCCGTGCCGAGCGGCCACGCCACGGAATTCCCCGAGGATCGGCTCTACTCGACAGGACACCTCTGGATTCAGCAGTGCGGGGGCCACGGCAAGGACCTGCGGGTAGGCCTCGATGGCTTCGCCTCGGACCTCATGGGGCACTGTGTCGCGGTGCGTTCTGGGCGTATCCCTCGTCGGCTGAGCCGAGGCGCCCTCGTCTTCGAGGTCAAGATCCCCGAGGGCACCCTGCCGATTGGGGCACCCTGCGACTGCGAAGTGGTGCAGTGGAATCGGGCCCTCTCACAGCGCCCCCAGCAGGTAAACACTGATCCCTACGGGGAGGGGTGGATCGCCCAAATCACGACGACTGGCGACGGAAGGTTCGACGGTTTTCTGAGCGCCTTGGATGCGCGGGAGCAGGCCCGGCTGGACCTCCGCGGCTTCCGGCGCCGGGCAGCGCTATTTCTCCTGACCGACACGGCCGACGTTGGCGCCTGCCTTCCCGACGGTGGAGCGGTGCTGACCGACCTGCGCCAGATGCTCGGCGGCGGGCGCTATCTCCAGCTCCTGCGGGAGCTGGCCCACTGAGACGTCGTTGATCTTCTCTACAGCGCCGTTGACGGATTCATCAACCGCGGCCTGAGGGCTCGGCACCCGACCTTCTCGCCATTCAGACTAAGCAACTGTAATTCAAGGACTTCCGGTACGCCGTGGGGACGCGATTGGGTTTGGTGTGACCTATGCACAGAGAGAGAAATGACGCTCCCGAGTCCGTGAGAAAGAGGCCGATCTCTTATGCCAACCTCTAGGCGCTGGTCCAGAACAGCTGTCACGTTTGCGGCGGCAACGCTCGTCATCCTGCTCTTCGTCGTAGGGCTGCCGCTGCTCGGCCTTGCCGCCCTGGTGCTGCGGGCGGGCGTGGTTGCAGGGTTCGGGCTCGCGTTGGTGGGTGGGATCGCCGCGTACGCGACGAGCCCGAGATTTCGGGCCTGGTTCGGGGCACAGTTTGAGCCCATCATCTTGCTCAAGGGCCTGCGTCTCGGTGCCGATGTTGCCGTGCATCCCGGTCACACCTGGGCTCGAGTCCGGCGCGGACAAGCCGTAGTTGGAGCCGATGATCTGGTGCAGGCCACCCTTGGGCCCGTCGAGACCGTCACCGTTCCTCCGGCTGGCACCCGGATTCGCCGGGGGCAACCGCTCTTCGGTCTGCGGCAGGGCGATCGCTCCGTGGAGCTTCAGGCTCCCGTGTCGGGGACGGTGGTCGACCGCAACGCTTTGTTGAAACAGCGACCGGGCCTCATGAACGAGGAGCCGTACGGGAAGGGATGGGTGCTGAAGCTCAAGGGCGACGACCTCCGTCGAGAACGGCGCTGTCTGCGGGGAGGAGACCAGGCGCGCGTGTGGTTCGGCCACGAGGTGGATCGCCTCATCGGTGCACTGCTCGGTGATGACGAGGTCGTGGCGCTGGCCGACGGCGGACGTCTCGTCGAGGAGCTCCACTGCCATGTGGACGACGAGGCCTGGGATCGATTGAAGCACGACTTCTTCGAGGTAGAGACGCGGTAGTTTTCGAGAACCGCGCGGTATTCCCCTAGTACGCTGTTACGATACCTTTCCTTTCAAATACCTCGTGGGGGAGCGGGCCGAGGGAAAATCCAGCCCGTCCTTGGGGCCCTGTTTTTGGCGCGACTCTGCCACCGAGCCAGGCATCTGGTTCTCATTGGCAGTAGGCATCCGATTCCCCATTTCTCCCGGCGGTGATTCCTCATCGCGACCGGCATGCTGTCGACGGGTCACTCCCAATTGGAGGTATGACAGCCTTCGTGAAAATCACCCAATCCGCTGCGCTCTTCGTGTGGTTGGTTTCGATAGCACCTCCGCTGCAGGGACAAGAGCGCGTCGTGACACTTCCAGAAGCGATTCGACTGGCGCAGCGGGTACAGCCCACGGTAGTCCAGGCCCGCGGCGCACTCGCAGTTGCCGGCTCCGATGTCCGGTCGGCCTATAGCGCGTTCCTACCGTCGCTTTCGGGCAGCGCAGGTGCCGGCCAGTCGTTCTTTCCTCAAGCCCAATCGCGGCTCGACCCGCAGACCGGAGAGCTCATTTCCGGAACGAACTCCAACAAGAGCGTCAACTTCGGTGTCAACTCGAGCCTGATCCTGTTCGACGGTTTTCGGCGTGAGGCGAACATCCGATCCGCCAAGGCCGACCGGGATGCCAGCGAAGCATCGCTCATCAACCAAGAGGCCCAAGTCGCGCTGGCGACCAGCCTGGAATTCTTCAATGCGCTCTCGAGCCAACAGCTCGTCCTGGCTCGGGAGGCGGGCATTCAACGGGCTGATGAACAGTTCAAGATCGCTGTTGCGAAGCTCCGGACTGGCGCCGCAACCGTGTCCGATTCGCTTCGGGCCGTGGTCACCTTGAACGAGGCCCGCTTGCAGAAGCTCGATGCCGAGCGTCAACTGGCGACAGCGGAGGCGAGCCTGGCCCGGTTAATAGGTGAACCCGGCCGGGTCTCGGCGGTGGACGATCCGTCGCTCTACGACACGGATCTGGAATTGGACGCTGACGCGCTCTTGGACGAAGCCGTGGACCGTTCGCCGCGGGTTCGTGCCTCGGACGCGAGCGTCCGAGCGGCACGGGCCGGTGTCACAGTTGCAAAGTCGGGCTACTGGCCCACGTTGAGCTTGAGCGCCAACACGCAGCTCTCCGGCAGCCAATTGGACGACTACGACCTCCAGCGGACCTCGAACATCAACTTGGGGCTCAATTGGAATCTGTTCGATCGGTTCAGCCGTGAGCGACAAGTCGATCAGAGCGCCGTCCTCCTCGACAATGCCGCGGCGACACTGGCGGATGACCGCCGACTGGTGGCTGCCAATCTCACGTCCCAGCTCGCGGCGTTGAACACCGCACGAGTACGGATCGATGTGACGAAACTCAGCCTTGAGGCCGCGCAAGCGGATCTCCGAGTTCAATTGGAGCGCTATCGTCTCGGGTCCATCACGATCGTCGAAGTGTTGACATCTCAGGAGTCGCTTACTCGGGCCGAAGAGGCGGAGGTGAGCGCCCGCATCGACTTCCTGCGAGCCAAGGCGCAGATCGAAGCTATCATTGGACGGTCGTTGTCATGAGCACGCCACATTCACCGGTCGGGAGAAGCCAATGCGTACGATCGTGAACGTGAGCACCAATCCCGGCCTCCTCGTGCTCGGTTGTGGTTTGGCGCTCGCGCTGGGATGCAAGGCGGAAGCTGGAGAGAACGGCGACGACGGCGACGCGGACGCTCCAGCGCGCACGCTGTCACTTCCAGTGGTGGGCCAAACCGTTCGCCAGGGAGACTTGGTATTGTCGGTGACCACCACCGGTCAGGTGCGGTCGGAATCCGAGGCCACGTTGAAGGCGGAAGCGGCAGGCACCGTGCAGGAAGTCCTGGTGCGGCCGGGACGGCGAGTGGCGGCAGGTCAAGCATTGGTGCAACTGGACCCTCGGCCGTTCGATCTCGCGCTCGAGGAAGCCGAAGCCGCGCTCGAAGAAGCGCAGTTGCGCTACCTCGATAATCTCCTGCCGGACTCGATCGTGTCCGGTCAGGCCCCGACCGCCGAGCGACGCCAGAACGCCGAAACCCGAAGCGGCCTCAAGGCGGCCCGGGCCCGGCATGAGCGCGCCAAGCTGGATCGAGAGCGGGCCACCATCCGGGCCCCCTTCGGGGGAGTGGTCGATCGGGTGGAGGTCAGCGCCGGCGAGCGCATCGGTGCCAATCAGGACGTGGCCAGCGTGGTCGATATGACCCATCTGCGGCTCGAGGCCTCCGTGCTTGAGCACGATCTCGCCCTCATCAAACGGGGCGGACAAGCAGTGATCACGACGGCGGCTGCTCCTGGTAAGCCGGTCACCGGACGTATCGCGGCGATCTTGCCGGTGGTGGACAGCGCGACCAGGGCCGGCCGCGCCATGGTCCAAATGCGAGGAGACGGAACACTCAGACCCGGGATGTATGCGGACGTGCGCTTGGAGGCGACTCGTCTGGCCGACCGCATTCTGGTCCCGGCCCGCGCCGTGATTGAGCGGGACGGTCGCCCGTTGGTCTTCGTGGTGAAGGACGGGCGCGCCCAGTGGGTCTACATCTCGCCGGGACGCACCAACGGAATCGAAACCGAGGTGGAGCCCGACTCCGTGTCGGGGCAAATCCCGGTCGCCGTGGGCGACACGGTCCTCATCGAAGGACATCTCACGCTCACCCACGACGCACCTGTGCGGCTCGAGGCGATCGCCGAGCGACCCGCCGGGCCGTGAGCTGGCATGTCGTCCGGTCCTGAGTCCCGCTCCTGATGTCGCTGACGAGAGCAGCCGTCCGCCGACCGGTCACTACCGTGGCCGCCGTGTTGGCCCTGGTGCTGGTCGGGAGCGTCTCGCTCAGCCGCCTTCCGGTGTCCCTCTTGCCGGATGTCACCCTCCCCTTGCTCACCATCCGAACGGACTACGAGGGAGCTGCAGCCACTGAAGTCTCGCGATTTGTCGCGGAGCCGATCGAAGAGGCAATCGCCGCGACCCCGGGACTGGTCGAACTCCGATCCGTCAGTCGCAACGGACAACTGACGACCACGGCGCGATTCGCCTGGGGCACCACGATGCCGGAGACCGTGCTCAACGTCCGCGAACGACTCGACAATGTGCGCTCCCAACTCCCCGAGCGTGCCACCCGACCCACCCTGCTGACTAGTGATCCGGGTGAACGGCCCATCGCGGTGCTGGGACTCACGGGACCGGGAACCCTCCGGGCGATCGCGCGCACCGCGGAAGAGGTCCACGCCCGGCGGCTGGAGCAACTCCAAGGCGTGGCGAGCGTGGCCGTGGTGGGAGCGCCGGAAGATGAAATCCGGATCGATGTCGATCCCAACCGTATGCGCGCCCTGGGCCTCTCCCCGACGGATATCGCGACGGCGGTGAGGAATGCAAACGCCACGGCACAGGGCGGGACCATCCGGCGAGGACAGTTTCGGTTTTCGGTCCGCGCCCTGACCGAACTGCGCGACGTCGAGCAGGTCGCCCAAACCCCGGTTGGCCCACCGGGAGGGAGCATCCGGCTCCGCGACATCGCCACCGTGACGCTTGCGAGCGGAGATCCGGAGACCATCACACAGCTCGATGGCGCGCCGGCAGTCGGGCTCGTGGTGTACAAGGACGCGGGTGCCAACACGGTGGCCGTGACCAGAGGGATTTACCAGACGATCGAGACGCTCTCCGAAGAGTTTGCCGACATCAACATGTCGGTCGTCGCGGCACAGGCGGAGTTCGTCACCGCGGCACTGGCCAACCTCGGCCGGGAGATCTTCCTCGGGGGCGCACTCGCCTTGCTCGTGATCTTGGTGTTCCTTGGCCACCTGCGGAGCTCACTCGCGATCGGACTCGTCGTGCCGCTCTCGGTGTTGGTTGCTCTCGTCCTGCTCCAGCTCCTCGACGTCTCGATCAATATCCTCTCGCTCGGGGGTCTGGCTCTGGGCGTTGGGTTGCTGGTCGACAACGCCATCGTTGTGTCGGAGGCCACCGGACGGCACCGGCACGCTGGGCTCGCTCCCGCCGACGCAACCATCCGGGCCACTGGGGACGTAGCCAGCCCGCTCATCGCCGGCACACTCACAACCATGCTCGTGTTTGGGCCGATCGTGTTCGTGCGCGGTCTCGCGGCCGCACTGTTCCGCGACCTGTCGTTGAGTGTGGTCACCGCACTTGGGGCCTCCCTCATCCTCGCCCTCTCGCTGCTCCCAGTCATGCTCGCCGGCCGGCGGGGACGGAGCCTCAGGGCCAGCCTCGACGCCCAGGGTGGTGACTCGGCCGGCCCCAGCGCGCGACGCGAGGCCTTGAAC
>JABDII010000377.1 GCA_013003805.1 Gemmatimonadales bacterium | reverse complement strand
TTCGCGGGGTCCGAGGCCCGCGCGGTGCCTGCGTTCTACCTGACGGGCATCGTCGCAGTGACTGTCAATCTTTGGATGCTCGCCCGCGCGGGATGGGATCTGTGAAGCACCGTACCTATCACGACCTGACCGAGGCTGATCGATCCCGGATGGGGGAGCAGGTGGCTGGCCAGCGCCGACGGGTCGAGGACCGACTCTCCGAAGTGAAGCGGGTGGTCGCCGTGATGAGCGGTAAGGGAGGCGTGGGGAAGAGCTACATCACGTCCATCCTGGCGCACGGGCTGGCGCGTCGCCTGACTGGGGGGGTCGGTGTCATAGATGCGGACCTGAGCGGGCCTACCGCGGCGCGCCTCCTGAACGCCCGGGGGCCGCTCGTGGTTGACGAGGAAGGCGTACACCCCGCCGCCGGTCGGGACGGGATTCGAGTCATGTCGACGGACCTGTTGCTGCCCGAAGGGAATCCAATGCGGTGGAGAGGGAGCCAACAGGATGGATTCGTCTGGCGTGGTGCGCTCGAGGCCGGTACGCTCCGGGAGTTCCTGGGCGACGTCGTCTGGGGTCAGCTGGACCTGCTCCTGGTGGATCTCCCGCCGGGGTCGAACCGTCTTCAGGATCTCATCGAGCTCGTTCCGGGGCTCACTGGTGCCCTGGCCGTTACCATCCCCACCGAGGATTCGCGGCGTTCCGTCGAGCGAGCCATGCAGGCGGCCCGGGACGCCGAAGTTCCCTTGCTGGGTGTGGTCGAGAACATGAGCGGCGCTACGTGCGAGGACTGTGGCGTTCGTGCTCCGCTCTTTCCCGGCGACGCGGGGCGAGCTCTCGCGGACCAGTTCGGTGTTGCGCTCATGGGATCCATTCCCTTCACCCGGTCGACGGAGCCACCCGAAGAGATCGGGGTCTTGGTGGACGCCCTCCTCAGGACACTGTCATGAAATTTCTCTGCGTGGACTGCAACGTCCAGATGAACTATGAAGACCGCCAAGTCCCGGGAGACGGGACCTTTGCGGCGGCGTATGTGTGTCCAGCGTGCAATCGCCGCATTGCCATGCTGGCCAACCCCATGGAAACGCAACTGGTCGAGGCGCTCGGCGTGCAAGTCGGGGGAAAGACCCTCGAGGCGCAGCCGATGGACCTGGTGCGCCGCACCATGGAAGGGAAAGACGATGCGTTCGAGGACGCGCCGGACCGACCCCCTCCGGGGGGGGGACGGTCCGCGCCTCCGCGGTGGACCGAGGAGGCCGAGGCCCGTTTAAGCCGGGTACCGGCGTTCGTCCGGGGCATGGTCAAGCGCATCTATGCGGAGTACGCCGCCGAGCGGGGATTGCCGGAGATCACGCCGGAGATAATGGATCGGGCGCGAACCGAACTGGGATTGGAGGGTATGTAGTGTCCGCCACGGAGCAGTATGCCGTGTCCGGACTCCTCCTCCGAATTGACCGCACGCTCTGTGTAGGGTTCGGCGACTGCATCGCCGAGGCGCCGGAGGCTTTCGCCCTCGATGACGAGGGGATAGCGGTGTTTACCGACCCCGAGGCCGTTGGCCGGGCCCGGCTCATCCAGGCGGCTGAGGCCTGCCCGGTGGACGCCATCATCGTGCTCGACGGCGCGGGGCGGCAGGTAGCCCCTTGACAGTCTTGCGATTAAGTAGAATAATCGCGCCGACACCTTCGACAGTGGATCTGCGTTCTTGCCCCTGCGCGATGCCGTACGGGGTGGTGGTATAAGTCCTTTCGTTGTTTCAAGTTGACCTCCCTTTTGGCGTCCGCGGACCCGCGCGGCCTACGGACTGGAGAGGCTTTGTATGTATCGCGAAGTGCTTGTCCCTGTCGATAACTCACCGCACTCCGACTGGGCCGTCGATCAAGCGCTGGGGATCTGCTCGCAATTCGGTGGGCGGTTCACCGGCACGCACGTGTACGCGGCTCGCCTCCATGATGTTCGGTTCCGGCAGCTCGAGACCGGTCTGCCTGCCCAATTCCAGACGCCGGAAGAGATCAAGCGTCAGCGGAAGGTGCACGATAAGCTGATCGAGAAGGGGTTGCAGTTGATCTCGGACTCGTTTCTCGATCAAGTCGAGCGTCGGTGTGCGGCCCACAATGTTCCGCTTCGACGCCAACTCCTTGAGGGTATCAACTATGAGGAGCTCATCAAGGAAGTGAACCATGGGGAGGGACAGCTCCCCAGCCTTATCGGGTTCGATCCCAATATCGCCGCTAATTATGATGGGGGAGACCGGGTCCGGAGCGACGTCCAGCTCGGGGCGGATGGGCGAATCCTCGGCGAGGCGGAGTCGCCGGAGGAGAAGCTTGCCGGCCAATCGCGGCGGGATTACGACCTCATTGTGATGGGTGCCCACGGCATCGGGCGCCAAGAGTACTCCCAGCTCGGGGGCGTGGTGACCCGGGCGCTCCGCGGAATCGAGAAAGACACCCTCATCGTGCGCACCGAGGCGCCGCTGGCGGGCGGGCGCCTCCTGGTGTGCGTGGACGGGTCGGCCTATAGCTACCGATCCATGCGGGTGGCACTCGAGCTGGCCCGGGCGTTTGGGGCCACGCTCTACGTGTGTAGTGCATTCGACGTGGAGTACCACCATGCTGTGTTCAACAACATCAAGGACGTGCTGTCGGTTCGGGCGTCCAAGGTGTTCAAGTTCGAGGAGCAGGAGGAACTGCACAACAACATCATTGACAAGGGTCTGCTCAAGCTCAGCCAGGCCAACCTCAAGCGGGCGGAAGTCATGGCTCGCGAATTCCCCGACGTGCCTCTCGTCACTCAGATCTTGATCGGCAAGCCATTCCAAGTCGTGCTGCAATGGATCGAGGAAATCGATCCATCTCTGCTCATTGTGGGCCGCCACGGAGCCCACCGCATCGATGGTACCGCCATGGGGTCGCAGGTGGAGAATCTGGTGCGCCTGGCCCCATGCAATGTTCTCATCACCGGCACCGTCGGGATCAAGCCGGAAGAGATTCCTTGGATCGAAGAAGACGGCGAGGCCGGGCTCCCGTGGGCGCCGGATGCGGAAGTTCGCATTCTGCGCGTTCCTCCCTTTGCGCAGGGCATCGCCCGGCGGGCGGTCGAGGAGTTCACGATGGAGCAGGGCGGCGACATCGTCACGTCGCAGTGGCTCGATCGCGCCATCACCAAGCTCCTGCCCACCCACATGCAGCTCATCATGGGGATCGGGGATGCCGAGGAGTTAGCGCGTGCCGAATTGAAGGCCGAAGAGCAAATGCAGAAAACCGTTGTGCTGGGCAACGAGGTCGATCCGGAACCCGCCGGGGCGATGATTGAGACCGAGTGCCCCCACTCAGGCCACCGATACCCGCGTCCGCGTACCTCCGCCGACCCGTTGGTCTGGACTCACGAGGCCTTCGACCGGTTGAGCATCGTGCCGCTCGTTGCCCGCCCCCTGGCCCGGAACACGGTGGAGCGATTCGCCCGAACGCAGGAACTCTGGCGCATCACGACTCAGGTGATGGACGAGAACAAGCAGGGGATGATCGAGGCGGACGAGTTCGACGCCGAGACCATGATGGGGATGTTTCGCGAGCTGAGGGCGAAGCAGATCCGCGCGGAGGCCGAGGTCGATGGGATCTCCTCGGAGATGCGCAAGTTCATCGAGGAAGCCAAGGCGAGCGGGGTCACCCGCTGCCCGATTCGGGATATCGAGGAACAGATGTCCGAGTGTCCGGTCGACTTCAAGACCGTGACACCGGAGGATGCCAAAGCCGCGGTCGAGAAGTTCATGCGGGACGGGCAGCAGGGCGGCAACGAGTAATTCGCTGACGCCGAACCAGGAGTACCCGCCTATGGGGGTTGCGCCACTCGCGGTGTTGGGGGAGGCCCCGTCCGAGGGGACGGCCTCGCACCATGCGGTGCCTCACGTCGTCGCCTGGAACCTCACCCGCCGCTGCAACCTCGAGTGCGCGCATTGTTACATCTCGGCTGGCCCGGGCGAGTCGGCAGAAGGGGAACTCACGACCGACGAGTGCATCCGCGTTGCGGATGAAATACTGGAGCTCAATACCGCTCCGATGTTCATCCTCTCCGGTGGAGAGCCGCTGTTGCGGGAGGACCTGACGACGATCGCGCGGCATGCCGTCGAGCGCGGTGCCACCGTCGTCGTCGGCACCAACGGAACCCTCCTCACCGACGAGAAGATTGTCGAGCTCAAGTCCGCCGGTATCACCGGGGTCGCCGTCAGCGTGGAATCTCTCCGGCCGGACTACCACGACCGGTTTCGCAAGGGCCACGGCTCGCTCGTGGCCACCACGAGTGCGGTGGAGCGATTAGGCCGGCAGCAGCTGGACTTCGTGGTCCAGACGACCCTCACCCGGGCCAACCGCGATGAACTGAGGGCCCTCGCGCAGTGGGCCGCGGACAGTGGTGCCGTGTCCTTCAACGCATACTTCCTGGTGGGCACCGGTCGCGGAGCGCGAATGAGCCAGCTCACGTCCGAGGAGTATGAGGACCTGCTCGGCCAGCTAGTGGACTTGCACGTTGAGTACCTGGGACGCATGATGGTGCGCGCGAAGTGCGCCCCCGCCTTCATGCGCCTGATCCACCAGCGGGCGCCCACCTCGCCGATCCTGAATTACAGCACTCGGTGCCCATGCGGGGTGCACTACTGTCGTGTGACCCCTGACGGGAAGCTCACGGCCTGTCCCTACCTCCCGGTCGAGGCAGGCGATCTTCGGCAAGCAGCCTTCGCCGATATCTGGCGGAACTCTGCGTTGTTCGCGGCGTTGCGGCACGGAAAGCTCGGAGGCAAATGTGGCCGGTGTGGCTACCGCGAACTGTGCGGCGGATGCCGGGCCAGCGCCTACGCCAGGACGGGGGACTACATGGCAGAAGATGCCGGGTGCGCCTACGAGCCGGCCGAAGCCGAGCCGGTCATCCCGTCACCGCGCGCCGTTGCGTACGGCGAGGCCCGGGGCGCAACCCTTCCGTGGACCGCCGAGGCCCAGCAACGCCTCGCGCGAATCCCTTCCTTCGTGCGTGGTGTGGTCGTGAAGCGGATCGAGGACTATGCCGAGCGCCAGGGCGTCTCAGTGATAACCGCCGACCTCCTGCAGGAAGTCCGCCAATCCATGCCGGTGGATTTCTCCAAACGCCTGCCGTTCTTCCTGCGCGATGATTGACGCCCTGACCCTCGTTCAGGCAGCCGCCGACACGACCGGCGCCTACGGCTCTTTCCCGGGCATCGGGGCAAGGGGGGCCGTCTGGATCGCCGCACAGGTGCACTTGATGTTCGCGGCCTTCGTACTCGGCGTCCCGATGTTTGCCGTGATCACCGAGCTCATCGGGATCGTCGCGAAAGATTCGAAGTACGACAAACTCTCCAAGGAATTCACCCGCCTCCTCGTATTCGCCTACAGCGCTACCGCGCTCTGGGGTGGTCTGCTCCTCTTTTTGCTGACGACGCTCTATCCCCGGTTCTGGGGTCATATGGCTCGCGTGTTCGGCCCATCCATGTGGCTCTATGCGGGATTGTTTTTCGTCGAGTCGTTCACCCTCTACCTGTACTACTACGGGTGGGACCGATGGAAGGCCGGACGGGCCAAGTGGGGTCATTGGGCCCTCGGTCTCTTGCTGAACGTGTGGGGCACCATCGTGATGTTCATCGCCAACGGTTGGCTGACCTACATGATGTCGCCTCCCAGCGGGGTCACCGCTGAGACGCTGCCCGAGCAGGTTGGCCTATGGAACGCGATCGCCAATGCGACCTGGATGCCGATCAACATCCATCGTCTCATTGCAAACGCGGTGTTCGGCGGCTCAATCGTGGCCGCGTATGCAGCGTACCGTTTTCTGTCCGCGCGGACGGCCGAGGAACGGGCGCACTATGATTGGATGGGCTACGTCGGAAACTTCATCGCGATCTCCACCTTCATCGTGTTGCCTTTTGCCGGGTACTACCTCGGCCGGGAGATCTACGAGTTCAACCAGCAGATGGGCATCACCATGATGGGCGGGTTCATGAGCTGGCTTTGGATCGTGCAGGCCGTGCTCATCGGGGTCCTGTTCCTGGCGGCCAATTACTATCTCTGGATCGGCATGGCCCGCATACCTGGCGCCGAGCGGTTCCGGCCATACACCAAGTGGATGCTGCTCCTCCTCGTGGTGTGCTGGATCGTCTGGGGCACGCCGCACACGATGATTGCCAGTCGTGCGGAGCTCGCGGCGATGGGTGGCTCGCACCACCCATTCTTGAACATCCTCGGCGTGATGAGCGCCAAGAACACGGCCGTCAATCTCATGATCCTGACCACGTTCCTCTCGTTTCTGATGTACCGCCGGGCCAACAAGCGGCCCACGGTCGCCTGGGCCAAGAGCGGGTCGATGATCGAGGGGGCGATGTTCGCCCTGGCCGCCGGTGTCGTGGTGTTCTACGGCATCTACGGGTACTTCGTCGAGGCTATTGTCCGGATTGGGTTCAGTGTGTACCAGGTCGCCGCGGTGCTGGCATGCATCATCGGCGTTACCGTCATCGACCTGTTCGTGCTCCGCGGCGCCGAATCTCGTGGGGAGATCCGGTGGGGCGAAATGCCGGAACGATCCCAATACGCCCTGTTCGTGTTGGCGATCACATTCACCTGGCTCATGGGGCTCATGGGATTCGCCCGCAGCGGCATCCGGCAGCATTGGCATGTCTGGGAAGTGATGCGCGATACCAGTGCCCAGGCCGCCACTCCCGCCTTGGGCGCCGCGGCCAACATGATCAGCCTGTGTGTCGTGATCTTCCTCGCGCTGGTCGCGTTCATCTTCTGGCTCGGCGGCCTGGCCGAACGCGCCGTGCAACGACCCGAACCGGCCGGAGGTGCCTGAGATGTGGCGGACGAACCTCAAGGTCGCGTTGCTCGGATTGGCCGTCATCGGATTCTACACGCTGATTGCCCACATCATCCCTCAGCTCGAATCCGAAGTGCCCGAAGTGCTCACCCTGGGAGCGGACGCGTCGCCCGAGGCACTGGTGGAGGCGGGTGAGCGCATGTATAACGGAGCCGGTGCGTGTTCGGCCTGTCACGGCCTGGGAACCCGCGCTCCGAACCTGCTCACGGGCGGCGGTGGCCTTGGGCCGATCGGGTCACGTTGCGGGGAGCGCGTCGCCGGCACGCCATGCAAGGACTATCTGTACGAGTCCATGACTGAACCCGGCGCCTACGTGGTGGCTGGGTTCGAGAACATCATGCCCGACATGCGGCGTCAGCTCTCGATCGATCAGATCTGGGCGGTGATCGCGTTTCTCCAGGCCCAGGGTGGTGAGGTGACGGTGACGGGAGCCGACCTGGCCCAAGACGCCGCGGTGTCCTCCGGCGGGTCCATGCCGGTTGCGGCGACGCCGGCCACGGCATCAACCGATCCCCAGGAACTTCTTGCGGCGAACGGGTGCATCGGATGTCATCAGTTGGCCGGGAGCGGCGGAGCTGTGGGGCCGAGCTTCGACGGCATCGGGGGCCGGATGACTCCGGCCCAGCTTCGTCAGTCGATTCTCGATCCCGGTGCAGAAGTGGCTGAGGGCTATGATCAATTCGCCGGCATGATGCCGGCGACGTTTGGCGAGCAGTTCACTGCCGCTCAGCTCGAGGCCGTAGTGAAATTCCTCGCGGAGCTCCGGTGAGCCGGCTACGAGGGCTGATCCGGCATCCGCTCGGGCAGGCGATCGGCCTGGTGATTACCGCGTACCTGCTTTTCACGATCGGGATCGCGTACCTACCGGGCCTGCTTGGCCTCCGAAGCGCGCCGGTACCGCGGAGCGTGGTGCTCCAGTACATGCTCACCGCGCTCGTCGGCATTCTGATCTACGTCAGCCATGATGAGGAGCGCTGGCGGCAATTCAAAGAGCCGATCACGGCCCTGCTGGTTCTCCCCAAGACGCGCGTGCTCCGCGGTGCGTTGCTCACACTCGCGCCCCTCCTCATCGGGTGGCTCACCTTTCAACAGGTCCGACCCAGGGTCGACACGCCGATTGGCCTGCGCTCGATCCATCCGGCCCCACCGGGACGGATCACGTTCCAGGGCAGGCAGTTGGAGTTGACGGGTCTCGAGAACCCCCTGCGTCATCGCGGCGCATTGGAAGAGCATTACGAGACCGGTCGTGGCATCTACTACCAGAATTGCCTGCCGTGTCATGGCGATCTCTTGGACGGCAATGGTCACTTCGGCCACGGCTTCAGCCCGACCCCATTGTCGTTCACCGATCCCGGTACCATCGCGCAGCTCACCGAGAGTTTCGTGTTTTGGCGCGTCGCCAAGGGCGGCCCGGGTCTGCCACGCGAAGGCGCGCCGTGGAATTCGGCGATGCCGGCGTGGGAGGATTTCCTAACGGAGGACGAGATCTGGGCAGTCATCATCTTCCTGTACGAGCAGACGGGGTGGCAGCCCCGACGGTGGGAAGAGGGTGGCGGGGAAGGAGGGGAAGGCCACTGATGTTCACGGCCTACACGCAGCTTGGTGTGATGTCGATGGGTCTCCTCGTTCTCTCGGCCTTCGGCGCGTCCACCGTCGATGCACAGGAACCTCCTGGAAAAGCGCTCTACGATCGTTGGTGCGCCGACTGTCACGGGCTCACCGGGGCTGGCGATGGCCCGGCCGCCGCCTGGATGCTGCCCCGGCCCAGAGACTTCCGCCGCGCGGTGTACCAGATCCGAACCACCGGGAGCGGCGAAATCCCGACGGATCAGGATCTGGCCTACATCATCGACGAGGGTATGCCGGGAAGCGCCATGCCCGGTTGGAAGTCCAAATTCAACCGGGAAGAGCGCGATGCACTCGTCGAGTACATCAAGTCGTTTTCCCGTTTCTTCGGGGATGAGGCACCTGCTGCGATCGATTTCGGCCGCCCTCCCGGCTCATCTGAGGCCGGCCTCGCCGAAGGCCAGGAGGTCTACCAGTCGCTCGAATGTTTCAAGTGTCACGGGGATGCTGGACGCGGCGATGGACCCTCGGCGCCGACCCAGACGGACGATTGGGACTTCCCCATTCGCCCAGCCGATCTGTCGGAGCGGTGGTTCTTCAACGGCGGCGCCACCGTGGAAGACATCTACCGACGGCTCCGAACCGGACTTGACGGAACGCCGATGCCGTCGTTCAGCGATGCGATCGAGGGAGGGCTCATTACCGAGGAGCAGCTCTGGCGCGTGGCGCAGTATGTTGGGAGCCTAGGACCCCAGGAAGGTCCTCCGGTCCGTGAAGTCATTCGCGCTCCCAGAATCGAGGGTG
The DNA here is from genome assembly GCA_013003805.1 of Gemmatimonadales bacterium. Classification (GTDB taxonomy): domain Bacteria; phylum Gemmatimonadota; class Gemmatimonadetes; order Gemmatimonadales; family GWC2-71-9; genus JABDII01. Next base: position 113 of record JABDII010000377.1, on the reverse strand, counting down.
TGGTGCCAGCGGGTCCCGATGACGAAAGCTGGGAAGGAATTGAGGCGTTCTACGTTCCGATGGTGGGTCAGATCGTTCAGCGGCCGCGATGGTTTGCACCGACGGTGGACGGT
>JABDII010000387.1 GCA_013003805.1 Gemmatimonadales bacterium | reverse complement strand
GGCCAAGGGACAGACGCACGTGGCGATCAACGTACTCACCGCCTTTGTAGGGCAGGTGACCGACCTCATAGCGGGAGGCGTCTTGACCCCAGCCGAGGGCCAACCGCTGATCGAAGCAGCCAACGCGGTGATCGCAGATCTGAGCAGTTAACCGGCCCGCACGAGCCCGGAGAGATCTTGCGGAGGGGCGGTTCCGAGAGGGGCCGCGCCTCCGGTTCAGGTGTCCATGTGCTACCCCGTGGCACCCTTGGGAATGTGACTGGGGAACCGACTGGGGAACGCTCCCGTCGGTTGGCGTAGGTTCAGGGGTGCTCCCGTGTCGGCATAGGGGCGTTCAGGTGCGCTCCCGTCGGTACTCGTAGGCTCGCGTCGTCTACCGGCGCGGACTCATAATCCGTCGGTCGCAGGTTCAAAACATGCAGAGCCTACTCAAGGCGCGTGCTACCTCGCCTTTCGTATGCCCTGCAGCTTTGGTCCTCGCGGCTGGACGCCGCATCGGGTCAAGTCCTGCAGGGCCCACTGCAATACAACGACTTACGCACCTCGAGTCGGCAGTCTTCTTCCTTGTGATTGTCTCCATGGCCACGACCCTTGAGATTATTGCGGCGAGCACTCAGTCGCAGGGATGACCTGGGGAGCGGATCTCAGTCTCTTCCAGCTCCTCTGCGAGGCACGCCAACTCCCTGAGAATCTCCCGCGTTGGGCCACTCCAGCGCAGTTCCTCCGCCAGGAGGCGTAGCCGATCGGAGAACGCGAGGGTTCGGTAGCAGGGCCACGGTCCATGCCCCCGTAGCTGGCACTCCAGAGTCCCTGACGCAACACGCGCATGGAACTACCCGAGATCAAGACGTAGCCGCGCTCTTCTTGATGAGGTACTCGAGCTCGGTGACCCCCGGCACACGACCTTGAAGTACGAGTTTGCCATCGATTCCCAGGGCCGGCGTCCGAAAGACTCCCGCCTCAGCTATGGCAACGAGATCTTCCACCTTTGTGACTTGGGCTTCCAGATCCATGGTCGTCAGTGCATCTCTCACCCGTTGTTCCAGCCGCTTACAGTTGGCGCAACCGGGTCCGTAGACATCGATCTTCATCGCTCCGGCTCCGTAAGTGTTGTGATGCGCTTCGTCCGTGTCTCCTTCGTCAGTCGAACAACGCGCCGTAGATCAATCCTGTGACAGTCGCCATGACCACCGTGAGCCCCACGAACACGAGCGTCTTCTTGGTCCCCATGATACTCCGGATCACCAGCATGTTGGGCAGCGACAACGCCGGTCCGGCCAACAGCAGCGCCAACGCCGGCCCCTTGCCCATGCCGTTGCCGAGTAGTCCCTCGAGGATCGGGACCTCGGTGAGTGTGGCGAAGTACATGAGCGCGCCGGCGACCGAGGCGAAAAGGTTCGCGACCAGCGAGTTGCCACCCACCGCTGCGCTGATCCACGCCGCCGGGATCAATCCCTCCTCGCCCGGTCGACCCAGCAGCAATCCAGCCACCAACACACCCACAAGCAGGAGCGGCAGGATCTGCTTCGCAAAGGCCCAGGACGATGAGAACCATTCCTGCATCTCGTCGTTGCCGCTGGTGGCGAGTGCCGAGAGGCCTATAACGCCCGTTGTGAATGGGATGGCGGGGTGGCTCGAGAAGCCGGCGATCGTACCGGCTACGGCCACCCCCGGGAGCCGCATACCACGCCAAGGCACGCCGTACCACGCGACCAGCACGAAGGCAAGAACCAGCGCAGCTGCCCCTGTGAGGACCCACTTGGCAGCATAGATCGTGTGCCAGATACCCGCCGACTCGGCAGGCGCGCCCCAATTGGCGAACACCAGGATCGCGATCATCGCGGCGAAGAACAAGCCAGTCTGCCATAGAGGCCGCCCCGGAGGCTCTTCCGGCAACCCGGACTGCGCCTCTGCCTTGGCCAGCTCCTCCGCACGGAACATCAGGTGCATGGCGATGCCGATCACCACAGCGAACAGCACCGCACCGAACGCGCGCGCCGTGCCTATTTCCACGCCGAGGACGCGGGCGGTGAGAATGATCGCCAGCACGTTGATCGCGGGACCGGAGTAGAGGAAGGCCGCTGCCGGTCCGAGACCAGCACCGCGCTTGTAGATACCCGCAAACAGTGGGAGGACCGTGCAGGAGCAGACCGCAAGGACGCTGCCCGAGACCGAGGCGACGCCGTATGCCAGCACTTTGTGCGCTTTGGGCCCAAGGTACTTCATCACGGCGCCCTGGCTTATGAAGACGCCGATGGCCCCAGCGATGAAGAACGCAGGCACGAGGCAGAGCAGCACGTGCTCGCGGGCGTACCACCGGACTAAGGAGAGTGACTCGGTCAACGGTCCCGGCATGGGGATGCGGCTGGCAATCCATTCGACAGGCAGGTAAAAGCTGGCCAGAAACCCGCCGACCAGAAGGATCGCCGCCTTCCACTCGACCCGCCAGAACCCCACCGGTGCTTCCCTCCCGTTACCGAATGGCGGCCAGTCGCTGCTGGGCGTCGGCCTGGAGCACTCCCTCGACGCACGAGTACCAGTTGGTGACGCACGGCACGCGGAGCGAGTAAAACACCTGGTTCCCTCGCTTGTCGTTGTCTACGATCCCGGCGTCCCTGAGCACCAACAGATGCTTCGACACGGTTGAGACGTCCGCTCCGATCATGGCGGTCAGCTCACAGACGCACTCCTCACGGTCGGCGAGTTGATCGATGATAAAGAGTCGGGTGGGGTGAGCGAGGGCCTTCATCACCCTGGCCCGAGCCTCGTACCGTGCTTGCGTCGTTTGGTCCATCTGGAAACCTCAATGTTGGTTGTTTGGCAAAATAGCCAAATGTCTGGCTCAAGTCAAGCGGGGCCACGCGTACCGGAGTGCAGCTTGGTCCGGCCAACCGGATGGGCAACATATCGCGCACGCGAGACACGTCGGCATGCTCCTTCTTGGGCGACGGCTCGAACGTGGCTTAGCGAGCGACCAGCGCCCGGCTCCGTGCCGGGCGCTCTGCTCTTAGCGAACAATCCTGGCGGCTCTCTGATCGAACCGGCGATATCCGGGAGCCGGGGTGACCCAGTGTGTCTTCATGCCACCTCCGTCACGCTCAGAAATCTCACTGGGGAACAAACTGGGGACACTCCCCGTTGGTTCACGTAGGTTCAGGGGACTTCCCGTGTAGGCACAGGTGCGTTCCCGTGCGCTCCCGTCGGTTCGCGTAGGCTCGCGTTGCTTACCAGCGCGGACTCATAATCCGTCTCGCGGCTGAACGCCGCATCGGATCAAGTCCACCGACATGGGAACTTGAGGGGCGTTCGGTTTGGAATGATCTACCGACAATTCTGATCGGGATTAGCACGATCCCCGACTTTCCCGTTCCCAAATCTTCACACGTGTTTCAGGCTCTTCTCAATCGCGATGTGTTATTGGAGCCGAGTCTTCTTGTTCCATTTCGCCGCTGGCCTGGGCGATCCCGCCGCTGGTCCGACGCCGCTGTCCGACGCCCTCCACTCCGAGACCGCCGAGTTGCCAATGGGACTTGGATGCGGGGATCGAGTGCGATGGCATCAACACGGCAGAGCCTCACCTGCTACGGCTGCTGCCTGCTGGCTTTGCTCGCAGGCGCATGTGGCGACGGCACGACCGGACCGCGGGCCGATGACCCATGCCTGGATGCGCGCGTCGAGGCCCCCACCCATCCCTTCAGCGGGAGTGGCCTCAGGGCGCGACGGGAGGCACTGCTCGCGACGCTGCAGTCCGACGTGGCCATCCTGCCAGCCGCACGTGACATGGGCCTGGCGGACGGAGACCCCGACCGGCCGGAATCCGACTTCTACTACCTGACCGGGCTCGGGACGAAGGGAGCATGGCTGGTCCTCGCCAAGCGGCCAGGGGAAGCCGGCTCGGTCACCCTGTACGTGGATACCGCGGCCGTCCTTCACGGCCCGACGGTCAGGGCCCGCCACGTGACCGGTGTCGCTGACGTTCGCTGCCTGGCGGACGCGGCCCTCGAGCTTCCTGGGCTGATCGACTCCGTCGTCTCCTCAGCGCCCGGCGGAACCTTGTTCCTGTCCTCCGCGGTCCTCGGTAGCTCCGACCGGGGGGTGCTCGCGTTGATCGACACCTCTGGCCTGGACGTCCAGAACGTACAGGGGCCGGTGACACCCTTCCGCCTGCTCAAAGGCCCGGAGGAACTGAGGCGCCTGCGCGTGGCAGCCCAGATCACCGCCGCCGGGCTCCGGGCCGGCATCCGGACCGTCGCGCCCGGCTTGCTCGAGTCGGATATCGAAGAGGTCATCGAATCGAGCTTCTCGGCGGCGGGGGCTGGCCGGCGCAGCTTCGCAAGCATCGTCGCCTCGGGACCCAACGCGGTTCAATTGCATTACAACGCCAATACGTCCATGCTCACGGCGGGCGACGTCATGGTCATCGACGTCGGGGCGGAGTACGCGCGGTACGCCGGCGACGTCACCCGCACCGTTCCCGTGTCGGGGACGTTCACCGCCCGACAGCGTGCGTTGTACGAACTGGTCCTCGGAACGAAGGAGGCCGCGGCCGCGATGGCGCGACCCGGCATGACCCTGCTCGACCTCGACCAGTTCGCGCGCGATCAGATGGCCCTGCTGGAGGCACAGGCCGCCGGCCTCTGTCCGGGGGGGTGCCACTATTATTTCGGCCACGCCCTCTCGCACTTCGTCGGCCTCGACGTTCACGACGTCGGCATGATGAACACTCCGCTCGAACCCGGCATGGTGATCACCATCGAACCCGGCATCTACCTCTCCGGAGAGGGAATCGGGATCCGGATCGAGGACGACTACCTGGTCACCGAGACCGGACTTGAGCTGCTATCGACTGGCATGCCCACGTCGGTCGAGGAGATCGAAGCGCTCATGGCAGGTTCCTGACCGGCGTCTAACACGTGCCTGGAGCTGACGCGGTGAGAGTCACGGGCGGACAACATAAGATGCCGTCGCGCAGCTCAGGCGCTCACCGTTAGGCTGCACCTCTACAGGGGCTCACGATGTGGGGGAGAAGGAGGCCCCGAGCGTCACGCGGAGGTCGGGGCCTTTGCGTCTTGCCCTGAGTGAAAACCTCTGGAATTCTCACTGGGGAACAAACTGAGGACACTCCCCGTCGGTTGGCGTAGGCTCAGGGGTGCTCCCGTGTAGGCACAGGTGCGTTCAGGTGCAGTCCCGTCGGCTCGCGTAGGCTCGCGTTTCCTATTTGCGCGGACTCATAATCCGTCGGTCGCAGGTTCAAATCGTGCAGAGCCTACTCAAGGCGGGGTGCTACCTCGCCTTTCGTATGCCCTACACCTTTGGTCCTCGCGCCTGAACGGCGCATCGGATCAAGTCCCAAAGATTTCTTCCCACTAATCTCACGATCTCTTCCGTACCTCGGTGGTATACGGGACCCTTCACATCCACATTCGCCGCTGGCTCGGGCGATCCCGCTGCCCGACGGACGCCGCAGTCTGACGCCTATCTGGCGACGCGCAGTCCAATTCTCGCTAGGGGGTGGAACGTGGAACATCGGTTCATCACGCGCCTTTCTATCGGTGAGTGCGAGCAACGCCTGTCGAATCTCGAGGCGGTGCCCTCCGTGTTCGAATTCTTCCTCCCGGCCAGGCGTCGCCGCGTGTACGGCTGGATCCGGAGCCAGAGCTTTTGCCTGCACGCCATCGCGAGATGGCCGGGGTTTAAGGGCCCCAGGCTCTTCTACGGAGTTCTCCAACCGTCCTCGGATGGCACCCTGGTCACCGGTCGGTTCCGGATGCACCCATTTGGGCGAGTCTTTGTGATCGGCTGGTTCACGATACTCTCCCTGTTATTCGTAATTTTCGTAGGTGCGTCGGTGACTGACCTCACTCGGGAGTTTACACCAGCGTTGTTTGGAGCCGCTGTCACTGGGAGCCTGCTGCTATTCGGCGCGGCCCTCCTTGGAGTAGTTGTTTTGGTGGTACGTCCCGCAGAGAAGGATGTCCTTTCCTTCATCCTAGAGCGGCTTGAGAATTAATATCACGCCCCCTAAGAGCCGCGTGCAGTAGCCAGGTCTTGCTGCTTTCAGAGGAAGTCGTTGATTTGACTGGAGGCGGGCATATGGCCCGCACCGACGCGGAATTCGTTAGGAAGCAACACTTTCTCACAGCGTGGCGTTGTTGGTGTCATCTCTCACCCTCGGGAAACTCACTGGGGAACACACTGGGGAACGCACCCGTCGGTTGGCGTAGGTTCAGGGGACCTCCCGTGTAGGCACAGGGGCGTTCAGGTGCGGTCCCGTCGGTTCGCGTAGGCTCGCGTTGCCTACCAACGCGGACTCATAATCCGTCGGTCGCAGGCTTAAATCATGCAGAGCCTACTGACACAACATGGTTTGGACAAAGTCGGTTTCCCCAAGGTGTGACCTATTCCTACTGAACCATTCTTGTAGCGATTGGGAAGATTCCTAACTCGTGATCTCTGAAGTTTCTTTCCCATCTATCTCACGAACTCTTCTGTACCCGGGTGGTATACGGCAGAGTTGATTGCAGCACCCATTCGCCGCTGGCCTGGGCGATCCCGCCGCTGGTCTGACGCCACTTTCCTGACGCCCCTCCACCCTGAGATCTCCCGAGTCAACGGCTCGTGCTGATTGCTGGGAGGGAACATGCGAACGGCACTCTGGCCGTGGCTGTCCGTCTGGATTGTCATCTTAGCCGCGATTTCGACTGTGGGGAGTACTGCTGAGAGCCAGACTCGCGTGCGTGAGCAGAGACTTCGCATTCGAACGTTGGACGATCCATCGACCGTGACTGAGGCCTGGTATGCAGGACAAACGGCCGACACCCTCTATGTGGTGTGGGTGACGTCACAGCACGGCAAACCCGAGGCCGTGCCCTTCGAACGCATAGGGACACTCGAGCGATCGAGGGGGATGAAGTCGCATGCCCTCCAGGGCATGGTGGTTGGTCTTGGGGTTGGGGCGATAGCCAGCCTCGCCCTGTCGTCGGAGAACTGTGGCGGCTCCAACCAAGACGATGTAGGGAGTTGCCTTGGACAGGGCATGGTCCTCTTGGGAGTCCCAGGGGTCGCTTTGGGAGCACTTGTTGGGGCGGTATACCGCACCGAGCGCTGGGAGAAAGTGCCCACGTACCCCCTGCCGGTGCAGGTTGGGTTCCTGCCGGGGTCACGAATCGGGGTGGGTCTGTCGCTCGGGATATAGTGCCGACGTTACGATCGCTGGACCGCTGACATAGACCGTCAGTGATCATGAAGGTGTGCCTTGCAGGAGGTGCATATGCGTGCACTGATACTGCTCACGTTTCTTGTCCTCACGTTCTTTACCGACGCCGTCGCCCAAGAGCAGCCGCTCCAACCCGGCCAGCGGGTTCGGGTGGCGCACAGTTGTCTCGCGGTGCGGGACCAGCAGACGAGACAGACCGAGCTGCGAGATTGCCACACGACGAAGGGCTCCGTCGCCGCGCTGTCGGCAGACGCACTCGGGCTGAACGCAGGCGACTCGACTGTGAGCCTATCCCTTCGGCGGATCAGTCGAATCGAAGTCTATCGCGGACAGAAAGCCTACACCGGGGTCGGTGCTCTGGTCGGACTCCTGGTCGGCGCGGTCACCGGTGGTGTGGTGGGGTACCGGCAGTGCGAGGACTCGTTTGTTGACGTGGGTGTGTGTGCGGCCGCCGGTATTGGCGTCGGCGGCGGTGTCGGAGCTGGGCTTGGTGCGCTCACGGGCTCGGCCATCAAGGCCGACCGCTGGGAAGACGTCCCGCTCGACCGCCTACGGGTGGCTGTCGAACCGCAACGTGATGGCCTCGGTATCAGGGTGAGCATGGCGTTCTAAGATGGCGGCGGCCCGGCTGCCCGTGTCACTGTCGGGACTTCACTGGGGAACATACTGGGGAACGCACCCGTCGGTTGGCGTAGGTTCAGGGGTGCTTCCCGTGTAAGGATAGGTGCGTATACGTGCGGTCCCGTGGGTACGCGTAGGCTCGGGTTGCCTCCCGGCGCGGACTCATAATCCGTCGGTCGCAGGTTCAAATCATGCAGAGCCTACTCAAGGCGGGTGCTACCTCGCCTTTCGTATGCCCTACAGCTTTGGCCCTCGCGGCTGGACGCCGCATCGGGTCAAGTCCTGCAGGGCCCATAGCAATACAACGACTTGCACCCGCCGAGTCCGTTGGTCCCCTCGCCACTGGGGAACAACTTCGCCAGAGGTTAGCCTTCTCAGTTCAATCTCGAAAGACGGATC
>JABDII010000360.1 GCA_013003805.1 Gemmatimonadales bacterium | reverse complement strand
CACCACCCGTGTCGAGTTCACCCTCACTCCGCGCCACGACGGCGGCACCACGCTCCGACTCGAAGAGACCGGCTTCACCACCGAGACGCATTACACGCAGAACGTCTCCGGGTGGGATCATGAGTTGCGGGAGCTGGTCGCATTTCTGCGGGTGTAGAGACGAGGGAATCACAGCAAGGAGTGAGGTGTAAGGAGTGAGGAGGTTGCCTTCCCCCGTAGTGCCTCCTTACTCCTGACTCCTCACTTTCGCGTCGGCGACGGAGACGCGACCACCAAGCCTCGCGTTACTCTCCAACACCCTCACGTTGGTCTCGAGCGTCCGCCCCCGGCTCAACTCCACCAGCTGGCCCAACAAATACGGTGTGACGGCCTTGCCGGTGATGCCGTTTGTCCCGGCGGTCTCCAGCGCTTGCCCGATCCACGCCTCCATTTCCGACCGATCGATTGCGGCGTCGAACGGCGGCGGATTGGCGAAGATTATGGCCGATGACAGGCCAAGGCTCCATTGAGCGTCGAGGAGCCGTGCCGCCGCTTCCGGCGTGTCGACGCGATGGGTCAGGGAGAGGCCGCTTTCCCGCGAGTAAAACGCCGGAAACTCATTGGTCCCAAACCCGACCACCGGCACGCCCAGTGTTTCCAGCACTTCGAGCGTGCGGGCCAGGTCGAGCACCGACTTGACGCCGGCCGACACCACGGCGACCCGGCTCCGCGCGAGCTCGGTCAAATCGGCCGATATGTCCAGGCTCTGGTCCCCGCCTCGGTGCACCCCACCGATGCCGCCGGTTGCCATGACTCGGATGCCCGCCAGCGCTGCCAAGTATGCCGTCCCCGCCACCGTGGTGGCGCCGAGTTTCCCCGCGGCCACCACGGGAGCGATGTCGGCCGTGCTCGCCTTCACCACATGGTCGGCAGTGGCCAGCGTCTCCAACTCCGCGTCGGACAGCCCGACCACCGCCCGGCCCTCCATGATGCCGATGGTGGCCGGCACCGCGCCCTCTTCGCGCACCGCCGCTTCCATTCCCCGGGCGGTCTCCAGATTTCGCGGCCGCGGCAACCCGTGCGCGATAACGGTCGACTCGAGGGCGACGACGGGGTGACGCTGGGAGAGCGCTTCTCTTACTTCGTGGCGGACTTCGATGAGATCCATGATCGACGTAGCGCTTGGGGCTGAGTGCTATCGGCCATCAGCTATCGGTGTTTCTCACTCCGTCACTGCCCGCGGCCAAAGCCGCGACTCGGCCGCTGTCGCTAAAGCGACGGTTCCCTACTGTCCCGCCTCCTAGCTCCTACCTCCTATCTCCTAACTTACTCTCTACTCCTTACTCCCCACTCCCTACTTGAGCCATGATTCCCCAACCGCCGAACCCTTCGGTCACGGCGAACCAGACCTCGTTGCGCCCCGGCTCGAGCGGCAGGTAGAGCTCGTCGAACAAGCCGATGGTGCCCAGGTAGCGGTAGTCGCGTGATTGGAAGGTATTGTCGCCGCCATAGATCAGTCGATCATTGAAATACACCTTGACCCTATCGCTGTAGCCGAAGCGCAGTGTCTTCACCTGCTGGCTCGCCGACTCGAGGACCAGCCGGGCAAATGCCGTATTCCCGGCCTGGCGTCCTTGTACTCGGGCGAGGTTGGTGATGCCGGTCGCTTCGGCCGGCAAGGTGGTCCAAGTCAGCCCACTCGTTACGCTCTCGTCGAGCGTCACGGCCTCCGCGATGGTGGTCGAATCCGGGAATGCGTTCGACACCTGCCAGCTCATGATCATCCCGGGAGGGATTGCCGGAGCCTCGGGCGGGCTGCCGTTGAGCGTGACGCTCGCATCTTCCCGCACGGTCAAGTTGGCGAAGTAGCCCGGCGCGAGCGCCGACGTGGTGAAGCCGACCGTCCCGGACTGGATAGGGCGCTTCATCTCGGGTATGAAGAGCACCGGCTCATTAGAATCGAGGTACACCTCTCCCCGTCCTGCCTTGAACACGATGCGTACGTGCATCCACTCATCGTACTTGTATTCGATCGGCGTGCCGTAGGCCGGGCCGTGATACAGTTGCCAGCCCGAGGTCGCATTGAACACCGGGGTGTACTGATTGGCGTCGGGATTCCCCGATTGATGCGGCCGGAAGTAGAATTGCTCAAAATTCTGCGGGTCCTGAACCCGCCAGGCTACCCCGGTGAATGACCGGGTCGACGGGAACGCTACGTCGAACTCGATGACCCCGTCCACCACGTCCAGATCCCGGACCCACGCACCCCCACCCTTCAACCGCAGCGCCTGCTTGCCCTGGTACTCCATCACCTCCCATTCCTGCGCGGTGAAGGTCCAACGCGTGCTATCGAACGGGATGGATTGGGCATACAGGGGAGAGATCAGCAAGAACGAGGCGACGGTGATGAGGACGGCGCACTTGGGCGACACGGTGAGTCTCCGGCTGGGGCTATTGGTTATCAGCTGTCGGCTATTGGCTATTGGCTCGCCAGGAAGCGAGCGCCATCGACCAATGGCTAATAGCTGGCAGCCTTGCACTGATCTTTCCCTGCACCTAGCTGATAGCTGCTTTTCTCACTCCTCACTCCTCACTCCTCACTCCTCACCCGCTCCACTAATCCCTCCACCGTCATCCCCTCACTCAGCCCCGCGTTCACCTCGAGCGCCAGGCTGGCCGCGGCGAGGCCGCATTCGATCGGGTTTGTGTGATCCGTTGCCAAGCCGAAGAGGTATCCGGCGATCAGGGCATCGCCCGCGCCGGTCACGTCGCTTACGTCCTTGGCGGGTGTGGCGGGTATCGCCTGGTGGCGGGTGCCGTCTTCGAGATAGATGCCTCCCGATCCGAGCGTCACGACGACCGTGCCGGGGCCGAGTTCCCAGATCTGTGCTGCAGCGGCGGCGACCTGCTCAGGGGTTTCGGTCAGGAGGCCGCTCAACACTGCGGCTTCCTTACGATCGGGAACGACCACATCGACCGCATCCAACAGCGGCCTGAGCCGCTCTGCCTTGGCCACCGAGACGGGGTCGGCCACGATGGTGGCCTGGTCACCGTAGGTGTTCAGGAGATAGTCGAGGGTCGCCCGGGGAAGGTTTGCGTCAACCAGCCAGATGGGACACTGCTCGATCTCCGGAGCGATCGCGTCGCACCAGTCTGGGTCCAGCTCTTCGAAGATCTCCATGTCCGCGAGTCCCAGGGCCAACTCGCCGTCAGGTTCGAGTGCCGCGGTATAGGTTGCGGTGGGAAGATCGGGGGAGCGCCGAACGCCGGACACGTCCACTCCCTTGGTGGCTAACTGCCGGAGGAGATCGTATGCCACGCGGTCGTCGCCCATGGTCGAGTAGAGTGCCACGTCCACGCCGAGCTGGCTCAGCCAGTCGGCCACGTTCCGGGCCACGCCGCCGGGCCGGGTGGTGACCGTGGCCGGATTGGAGGTTCCCTTGATCAGCGGCTCGTGGGCGCGGGCCCGCCGGTCCAGCGTGGTGCCGCCGATGCATGCGATGGTGGGCATGAAGTCTCCAGGCGGGGAAGAGGCGATCGGCTATAAGCTAACAGCTATCGGCAATTGGCTATTGGCTATTGGCTAGTCGAGCAAAATGGCGCCATCGATCGATAGCCAATAGCTGCCAGCCGTGCCCTGATCGTTCTCTGCACCTAGCTGATAG
>JABDII010000348.1 GCA_013003805.1 Gemmatimonadales bacterium | reverse complement strand
GAGCGGGCCAGGGCCGCCCGAAACAGGATCGGACCGATGCTGGTGTTGTGCGTGATCACCCCAATCGTCAACGCCTGGAGCCCCACGCCGACCTCCGGCAGCCGCTCCGCCACCAGGCTTGCGAAGCCCAGGGCGACACCCGCCTGAGGCACCAGCCCCATCCACCCGTACCGGACCACGTCCTCCTCCGCCCCGCCCAGCCGGGCCCCCAAGCGGTTCCCGAACAGGAGCGCGCCGCCCCGAAGCAGCGTGATCAACAGGACCATCGGCCAGAGTGACATGAACGCTCGGAGTTCCAACTCCCCGCCCGTCATGGCGAAGAAGATCACGAAGACCGGCCCCGCCACGAGCTCCAGCGCATGGAACAACGGCTCCGCCTGCTTCGGAGCGCCGTTCTCCACTAGGAATCCCGCCACCAGGAGGCTCAGCAACAACTCGAAATGGAGCGCTTCGGCCGCGGCGGCGGTGGCGAACACCAGCACCACCGCAAAGAGGACCAGCTCGCGCTTCACATACCGGACGTAGAGGGCCAGAATGCCGCCGATCACGCCACCTGCCAAGAGTGACCCGCCAACCTCTCGACCGAGCCGAAGCACCAGCTCCAATCCGCCCGCGGCCCCCCCTCCTCCGGCCAGGGCCGCCTGGGTAAGGCTGTACGCGATGGTGAACAGGATGATGACCACGACGTCGGCCACAAGCACCACGCCGAGCGTGGTCTTCGCCACCGGGCCATGGGCATGGGTCTCCTCGATCAGCGCGAGGGTCACCATGGGAGAATTCACGGTGAGCATGGTGGCGAACAGGAGCGCGATCAGGGCCAGCGGTACCAAGGCATAGCCAGAGGCGAACGGCATCCACCGGCTCGCCAGCATGAAGGCGGGCGCAACGACCAAGATGACGAACAGCGTCTGGAAGACCAGGATGGCGAAGATGGACTGCCACCGCTTCTTGAGGTCGTCCATCCGGAGCTCCATCCCAGCCAAGAGCCCGATCAGACCGACCGCCAGCCGTTTCATCATGCCGAGGTCTTCGAGCACCGCCCCGGGCACCAGCCCCGCCAAGGATGGGCCGAGCACCAAGCCCGCGATCACGTACCCAACGATGCGCGGCAGTTTGAGATCCCGGGCCAACGCACCCAGCGTATCGGCCGCGAGCAGGAGGATGCCAAACAGGAAGAGCGACCGGGGTGCTATGACCCCCTCGGTCGGAACCCGGAGCGGCTCGAGCAGGAGCGCCCCACCAACCAGGAGTGCAAGCACGACGATCCGGCGGATCATTCGGCCCCAGCCGGTTCGAGGGCGGCCCCACCCTCGTCCTCAGGTGGCTCGGAAGCGCTGGCCGGGGGTGGGGGCGGGGGCGGGGCCTCGTCCTCCGCCCGGGGAGGAGGCGCAGCAGCGTGGGCCAGGACCGCCGACGTTTCGGCGGAGGCCACGACCTCGAAGAGGAGAATCGAGAGGAGGGTCGCCGTCAGGACGATGTTGGGGTCGAGATCCGGAGCCACCTGGGTGTAGTTGACGGCGATGGCCACGCCGAACCCGCCCTGCGCCAAGAGCGCTCGACCCAGCTCCGGGGTGCGGAGATGCGGTGGCGCGCCGATCGTGCCCGCCAGCCGGCCGCCCAGATACCGGGCGGCAAGACGGATCCCGATGAAGGCCGGGGCGATGAACCAAAGCTCCGCGGCGCTGGAACTCCAGGCCGCACCGGCAAAGATCAAGAGTGCCAAGAACACGGGCCGCTCGGTCCTTGCCAGGAGGCGGCTCACGTCGCGGTGGGCATTCCCGGTGTTGGCGAGAATGAAACCCAGGACCAGGTTGGTGAAGATAGGTGAAAGATTGAGGTAGTAGGCCGCGCCGCTCGCGACGACGATCGCACCGGCCAACGCCACAAAGAGCCGGCCTTCTCCGTCTTCGCCGGTTTCCCCCTCACGCGGCCCGAGGAACAGATGAAACAGGATGCCGCTCGCGACGCCGACGGCGATGTTGATCACCGCCCATTCCGTGGCGGTGGGCGGCCTGACGGTGGGGGCCACCTCGCCGCGATGGAAGATGGCCAGGACCAACCCGAAGGCGACGACCCCGATCAGCGCATCGATCCGGGCCACCAATTGGATGACGGGAAACACGGGGCTGGTGCCGAACCCCTTCCGGGCGAAGGCATCGATCGCGGCCGGCGCACAGAGGGTGGCGATCGCAGCGAGCGTCACTGCGGGGATCGGCGCATCGGTCCACGAATACCCGACTACATAATGAAAGATGGGAAGCAACACGGCCAAGGCGAGCACGAAGGTGGTCACCGCCTCGGTGAACGCGATCCGGATGTGCGCTCCCTTGAGGAGCGCCATGGTGGGCAGTCGAAAATATGTCCCGAGCAGCATGCCGAGCCACCCGAGTGCCAGGCTAACGATGGGCGTGAGCTCTTGCACCACCTGCTCGTCGAGGAGCTCGGCCACGTGCGGGCCCAGCAAGAAGCCGATGACGACATATTCGGCGCCACCCACGTAGCCGAAGCGGTCGCGCAGCCGGTCGAACAGGAGGTACGCTAGGATGTACCCAACTGTGACGACGGCAATGGCCGTGAGCGTCGTGCTCATAGGGTCGCGGCTCGCTCCATATCCTAGAGGGTCTGGCGGGGGGTCTCAGTATCGCCCAGGCAGGCCCTCGGCTCAACCACCCAGTTCGACTTGCCGGACTTCGAGGACTTCGGGAATGTCCCGCAACGCCGCCAGGTGTTGACGGGTGAGCGGGCTGTCAACCGCGATGGCGGCCAAGGCCTCGCCGCCGGCCTCGTGGCGCGCCTGATGGTAGCCGGCAATGTTGAGCCCAGCCTCACCAAGAAAAGTGCCGACCCGGCCGATAACCCCGGGGACATCACGGTTCCGGACGACCACTAGCGTTCCGCGCGGCTGGATGTCGACATGGTATTCGCCGATGCGCACCACGCGAGGATGCCCCTCCCCGAGCAGGGCGCCGGCGACGCGCGTCTCGAACCCCTTCCGCTTGACGGCCAGCTCGATGAACTCGGCGTACGCACCGTGGCGCCGAATCCGAGACCAATCGACCTCGATCCCGCGCGCCTCGGCCAAATGGAGCGCGTTGACGAAATTGACCTCCGCCGTCCCCAGCGCCTCGGCCAGGAGCCCGACCAGCGCACTGGCGGCTAACGGGCGGAGAATGTCGTCTTCCACGCCGCCGTAGCGGACTTCGGCTACTTGAACCGGCCCATCCAGGAGGGTGCGGGCCAAGCGCCCCAACCGCTCAGATAGTTCGAGCAGCGGGCGTACCCGCCGCATCTTCTCCCCACCAACGGCCGGCGCATTGACGGCCCGGCTCAAATCTCCCTCGAGTAAGGCAGCTCGTACGGCCGTGGCGATCTCGAACGCCACGCTTCGCTGGGCCTCCTCGGTCGAGGCGCCCAGATGCGGTGTCAGCACAACGTTATCGAGACGCCGCAGTGGGTGGTCGGCCGCGAGCGGCTCCGTGTCGTACACGTCGAACGCGGCTCCGGCCAGGCGGCCCGCTTCGAGCGCGTGGAGCAGAGCCGTTTCGTCCACCACTCCCCCCCGTGCTGCGTTCACCAGACACGCTCCTGGTTTCATGAGCGCCAACTGGGTCTCGCCGAGCATACCCGCGGTCGAATCCGTGAGCGGCACGTGCAACGATAGGACATCCGCCGCCCGAAGCACCTCATCGAGCGCCACGAGCTCGAGCTCCATCGCACGCGCGCGCTCTTCGTTCAAATACGGGTCATACACCAGCACGTGCATGTCGAATGCCTTGGCCCGCCGGGCAACTTCGGTGCCGACCCGTCCAGCGCCGACCAGACCGAGAGTCTTGCCCGCAAGCTCCGCCCCCTGAAATCGGCCACGGTCCCACTCGCCTTCCTTCATCGAGTAATCGGCCATCGGGATCTTCCGAAGCAGAGCCAGGATCAACGCGAAGGTCAGTTCGGTCGCGGACACGGTATTCCCCGCGGGGGCGTTGAGCACCGCGATGCCCTTTTCCGTCGCGGCTGCGACATCGATCGTGTCGATACCCACACCGGCCCGGCCGATGACTTGAAGGTGCTGGGCCTCCGTCAGTGACTCGCGAGTGATCCGCGTGGCGCTCCGAACCAGGACCGCATCGGCCAGGCCGATGGCGTGAGCCAAGTCGTCTCCCGAGAGCCCAACCTGTTCAACGATGTCGAAATGCTCGTCGTCGAGTAGGGGGCTGAGCCCTGCGCGGTCGATGCGATCCGCGATCAGTACGCGCAACCGGGAAGAGGCGCTCACTCGGTCAACACTCCTTCCAGCTGCTCGAGCAATTCGTCGAGTTCTTGAATCGTGTGATCTCCCATATGCCCTATGCGGATCGTGGGGTCCTTGAGCTTCCCGTATCCGGGCGCGATGGTGAAGCCGCGTTCCCCGAGCTTCGCCGTGATCTCAGGCCCGGTCAGCCCCTCGGGCAGACGGATACAGCTGACGGTGGGGGAACGGTACCCTTCCGGGGCGAGCATCGACAGACCGGCTCCGCGATCCGCCATGGTTTCCACCCATTCCCAGACCCGCTCGGCCATTGCCCTGTGGCGTGCACAACGTCCCGTGATGGTCTCGGCGTCGATCCGCTCGAGTTGGGCCTGGAGCGCGTAGAGCAGTGAGATCGCTGGGGTGTTGGGGGTCTGGTGTTTGGCCAGACCCCCCTCGAACGCCACGATGTCGAAATAGGTGCCCCTAAAAGGAATAGTCTCGGCCCGCCGCAGCGCCGACTCCTGAGCCACGCCGAATGCCAACCCAGGCGGGAGTGCCAGGGCCTTCTGCGACCCAGTGAGCACGAAGTCGAGCCGCCAGCGGTCCGCCGCCATCGGAGCACCGCCCACTCCCGTGACACTGTCGACCAGGAGCAGGACGTCCTCGTGCCGGTGGACCACCTCGGCGAGTTCGGCGACGGGATTGAGCGCGCCGGTTGAAGTCTCGGAATGGACTACGGTCACGGCGTCGTACGACTCGCGCTTCAGTGCTTCCTCGAGCATCTCGGGCGGGTGACCCTCCCCCCACGAGACTTCCAAGGCGTCGACTTCGAGCCCGTTCGATTCGGCGATCGCACGGAACCGCCCGCTGAATGCTCCGTTCACAAGGGCGAGGACCCGCTTCCGGGCGCAGGAGCGGACTGCGGCTTCCATGAGCCCGGTGGCCGAGGAGGACGAGATGTAGACCGGGCGGACCGTGCCGAACACCCGTTTGAGCCCCGGCTGGACCCGACCGATGAGTTCCTGGATGGCGCTGCCCCGGTGGCCGATCATGGGCTGGGCCTGGGCGGCGAGGATCTCCGGACGGACTTCCGTCGGACCCGGGAGGAAGAAGCGCCCGAATCCGGTCGTGGGTTTGTGAGATGGAC
>JABDII010000326.1 GCA_013003805.1 Gemmatimonadales bacterium | reverse complement strand
GAGCGGGCGCGGTTCAGTGCCGTGGTCGGGATCCTCGGGTTGGTCTTGGTGCCGTTCATCCATCTGAGCGTGTACCTGTTTCGCACGCTGCATCCAACACCCATACTCCTCAAGGCGAGCCGGCCGTCGCTTCCCTCGGACATGCTGACCACGCTGCTGTTCTCTATCGGCACGTTCACGCTGCTGTATATCGGCTTTGTGGTCACGCGCTATGGTTTAGCCAGGGCGCAGGTCGCACGGAATTCGGAGGGCGCCGATGCCTAGCACACCCGACAACGCCGGCTACATGATCGCCGCGTATATCGTCACCACCGTGATCTATCTGGCGTACACCATCTCGTTGTGGCGCCGGGGCCGGGCCATGCTCAGGTCGGGTGACGACTAGGCTTCCGCACCAGATCCACCGGCCTGACGCTTGGGCAGGAGCACGGCGGCCCAGAGCAACCCGGCGACGAGACCTCCCAGTAACGGACCGACCCAATACGCCACCTGCCCGACCCACGCGGAGCTCACGACAGCGGGGCCGAAGGCGCGGGCCGGATTGAGGGCCGCGCCGGTGAACGGCCCGCCCACCAGCATCGCAAACAACAGCACGAGCCCGACGCCGAATCCGCCCACCTTCGGCGCCTCGGACGACACCACCGTGCCGAACATGGCCGACACCAGGAAGAAGGTGAGGATCGCCTCCATGGCGATGGCACTTCCCATGGTGACGTTGTTGGCGATGACCGGCGTGCCATACAACACGACGCGGGCCACGTTAGCGGGGAGGATGAACTTCATCATCAGCCCGGCGAGCACCGCTCCCACCAGCTGTGCCACCACGTAGAGGGCGGCGTCTCGACCCGATATCCGCCGGCTGATGAAGATGCCCAGAGTCACGGCGGGATTGAGATGTCCGCCCGAGATGCTCATGGTCGCCGTGACCATCACGGATACGACCATGGCGTGGGCCAGCGCCACACCCAAGAGCCCGTAGTTGGCGCCAGGGAATTTCTGGGCGACAATGAGAGACGCTCCGATGAAGACCCACCCGAAGGTGCCCAGGGCCTCGGCCGTCATCCGGCGAACGATGTGTGGCATGTGCCTTCCTCGTGGCTGAGCGAGTTTACGGTGCCGATACTACCGGTGCCGAATCTAGAGCGGGTCCGCCAGCGGTGGAAGGGAGGCGCCCGTTCGAACCGCGCATCATTCCGCACGCCGCAGGACGAGCGTCGCGTTGATACCCCCAAAACCGAATGAATTGGTGAGCAGGTACTCGGGCCCGGCATCAAGGCCTGCCGCCGGCAGGAAAGCGAGATCGCAGCGGGGATCAGCCGCCCGAAGGTTCACGGTCGGCGGGAGCCAGCTCCGGTCGGACGCGAGGGCGCAGATTGCCGCCTCGATGGCGCCGCTCGCGCCAAGGGCGTGCCCATAGTACCCCTTGGTGCCGCTCACCGGCAGGTGCTGCGCGTGCGTCCCAAAGACCTGCTTGAAGGCATCGGTCTCGGTGGGATCATTGAGCGGGGTGCTGGATCCATGGGCATTGATGTAGCCCACTTCAGGGGGGCTGACTCGCGCTTCGTCCAACGAGAGCTGGATGGCCCGAGCCGCCTGCCTCCCATCGGGCCGCGGGGCCGTCATGTGATGCGCATCGTTGGTGAGTCCGAAGCCGCATACTTCCGCGTAGATACGAGCACCTCGGGCGACTGCGCGCTCGAATGACTCCAACACGAGGGTCACGGCCCCCTCCGCCATCACGAAGCCGTCACGGTCGGCGTCAAACGGGCGGCTCGCGGTCTCGGGGTCGTCGTTTCGGGTCGACATCGCGCGGATGATGGCGAAGGCACCGAACGTGAGCGGAGCCAACGGCGCTTCCGCACCCCCCGCGATCATGAGGTCGGCGTCCCCGCGGCGAATCGATCGAAAAGCCTCGCCGATGGCGATGGTCCCGGAGGCGCAACTCATCCCATTGGTCGAATTGGGGCCGGTGAACCCAAATTCGATCGCGATATTGCAGCTCGATGCGCCAGGGAAGACCATCAACGCCAACGCCGGATCCACCCCGCGGAGTCCGTCCTTCACGTAGGCTTGATGCTGGGCCTCGGCGAACGCGATGCCACCCAGGGCCGTTCCCATCATCACACCTATTCGGTCGGGATCTTCCCGGGGCGGCTGGACCGCGGCGTCCTCCAGGGCCAGGCGGGTTGCGGAGATCGAAAGCTGGGAGAACCGGTCCAGGCGCCGTACCCGGCGCTGCTCGATGAAGTCGGACGGCACGAAGTCGTCGATCTCGGCGGCGATCCGCGACTTGAACGGCTCGGCGTCGAACCGGCGTATAGGACCCACGGCCGACTTTCGCTCGAGCAGGCCGGACCAGAGTCCCTCGACCCCGATGCCGATGGGAGTGATGGCCCCGATCCCCGTGATGGCGACACGCCGGTCGTTAGAGCGCACGGCGTTCGACTTGCCGGGCGATGCCCGCGAGGGTGCGTGAGGCGATGCCGTGGACGAAGATCGGGCCGATGACCCACTCGGCAGCGGGGCGGCGAATCAACGGCCAGGCCGGACCACCCCATTCATGCACGATGGACACGTTGGTGCTCCCGCCCGATGCCTCCATCGACCAGACCACCTCCATCCCGCGGGTAATGCCAGCAATGTGCCGGTAGCGCACCTGGAATCGTGAGCGGTCGATCCACATCTCAGAGAGCCACCACGTGGGCCACTTGAACACTCCGAAGGGCCGCCAGGCAGCCATTTCTACGACGCGCACATCGCCCCGGGTCTCGCGGAGCCGCACCCACCGGTAGTGAGGCAGGATATCCGGCCAGCGCTCTACATCCGCCGCTGCATCGAACACCCGCTCCCTCGGTGCAGCAACCCTCTGCGCATCGACGGTTCGCATCATGTCGGCCGAGGCCTCCACACGGCCACCAGTCGGTAGAAAGGCCGGCCGGTGACCATCCCATCAACGCCCGCCGCGTGGAGCAGTTCATCCAACTCGGCGGGCGTGTATCCTCGCCGAATCGATGTCTCGCCGTCCGCCAAGGTCACGGGATGGAAGCGGAGCAGCCGTCCGCCGACCGCGAACGCGGCGCGGGCAAACCCGCTCCGGCGGAGGTCGGCCACGATGACGGCGCGCCGGGCGACGCGGTCGCACTCTCGGAAGAGCTCGATGAGCCCTAGCCGTTCCAAGTGGTGCGCTACCTGACTCACCATTACGAGATCGACCGAGTCGTCGGCCAGGGGCAGGGCGCCTCCGCGGCCTCGTGCTACTCGAAGGCCTCGAGCGCGAGCATACCTGGCCACGGTCCGGTTTTGCTCGATCCCAACCGGCAGAATGGTGATGCCGCGTTGTGTCCCCCAATTGACGGCGGCAGCCGAAAGGTCGGCGGCGCCCGGGCCAACATCGAGCAAGGAGAAACACGAACCTGGGACCTGGCGAAGTACCCTCGTGAGTCCGTGTTTGACTGCGGCCCAGCCGCCGAACCATCGATTTGCCCGGGCCAAGTCGCCCAAGTTGATCCGTACCAGATCGGGATCGGCCTGGGGATCGTCTAGGAGTTCGGTCCCGCTGGGATGTGCCGCGGAGGGGGAGAGGGTGGACGTGGGCGCGGAGGTCATTTATCGGACAGCTCGGTGTACCCACCTCGATAGTACAAGAGCGGCCGGCCGACCGCGGTGGCGCCGCCGGTGACCTTTCCGATGAAGATGGTGTGGTCTCCGGCGTCGTGCGTGTCGTACCGCTCACACTCGATGTGCCCGATGATGCCGTCGAGCACGACGAGCCCCTGGTGGTTCAGGTGATAGCCGATGCCCTCGAAGCGGCTCTCGTGTTGGCCGGCAAACCGGCGGGAGATCATCTCCTGGTCAGTTGCGAGGAGGTTGAGTACGAACTGTTCACTCTGGAGCAGGACCCGATGCATGTCGGCGCTTTGGTCCACGCAGATGGAAATGAGTGGAGGAATGAGCGAGACCGAGGTGAGCGAGTTGGCGGTCATCCCGGCCGGGGTTCCCTCGGGAGCGTTCGCGGTGACCACCGCCACGCCGGTGGCATAGCGTCCGAGGAGCTGGCGAAACTGGGAAGGATCGACATCGGGCATGAGTTTAGATCACCATTCGTGTGAGATACCAGGGGTTGAGCACCGCTCGAGGGGGAACGAAGTCCCCGGTGACACCGATCATGGTGTCGGCCATGGGCGGGCGCCGGCCAATACGGTCAACAGCGCGATCGAACAGGCGCGGGACAATCATGCCGTGGCCAATCAGTCGCTCGACCATCCACTTGCCGCGAAACGCGCGACCCCGCGCGCGGGCATAGGGTTTGAGGTCCGCCGCGCGGACCAGGCTCGGCCTGCTCAAGGCGGCGCCTGCCGTCTGGGACGCGAGCCAGGCACCACGCAGCGCGGTACAGATGCCCTCGCCGGTGAACGGGTCGAAGAAATCGGCGGCATCTCCGACCATGACAACGCCGTCCGCGATCACGCGGGTGGACCATGCGCTGAACGGTCCCGTGACCAATACCTCACGAGCCAGGCCAGCCGGGTCGAGGCGGCCGCGAAGTCCGGGGAACTTGGCCAGCTGGTGGAAGAAGAACTCGCGCACCTGCCCCCGTACCAGCCGGGCCTTCGCCCGCGGCACCACCAGCGCCACGTTGGCGAGCTCATCGCCGACCGGATTGAGGCCGGCATAGCCGGCGTGGCCGACGTGCATTTCCGCTCCCGGCGCGAGGTCGCGGACCCCTGACATGTGAGCGACGAAGGCAAGACGCCGCGGTCGCCCATAGCGTCGCTTGCCAACTACGCGCGCCACCATCGATCGGAGCCCATCGGCGCCAACCGTGAGCCGGGCCTCGATCCTCTTGGCCCCGCCGCTGGGTCCGCGCACCAATGCACCCGAGACGGCCCGCCCGCGAAAGAGTAGGTCGGTCGCCGCAGTCTCCTCCCGCACGTCCACACCGGCCGCCCTGGCGCGCTGAACCAGCCGGTGATCGAGAATCCTCCGCGTGATCGATAGGCCGGTTGGGCGGAAGGGCGTGGGATGCGCTTGGGAGAATCGGCCGGTCAGCCGTGAGCCGTAGGGGCCCACCACGGTGGTGCCGCGAATCGGGACACCTGGTGCTCGATCGAGATCGCCTAGCACGCCCAGACGATCCAGCCAACGCAACGTCTCCGGACTCATGTATTCAGCACAGGCCTTATCCCGCGGAAAGCGCGCGCGGTCGATGAGCACCACCCGGTGGCCCGCCTCCGCCAGCCACGTCGCCGTGGCGGCACCGGCCGGGCCCGCGCCAAGGACGAGGGCGTCTACCTCGTGGGGGACGCGAGTCATGCTGAGGGGGTTACTCCGGCGCTTCAGGCGATCCGCTCGAACTCGAAGCCGTCCAAGACGAGTCGGTCGCGGGAGAAGTTGGCGAAGGTGAAGTCGAAATCGACGCTGCCGGGGGCACCGTCGTAGGTGACCCGGACCACCGAACCGGGTACCTCGTAGCGGCAGTTGCGCGTCCGAGTGAACGGTATGCCTTCGACCAGCGATTGGGTGACCGTAACGTGACGGCAGGTTCCATCGGCGCTGAATTCCCACGTCGTGATAACTCGCTCGAAGTCATTCGGTACGGCTATGAGCATGGTGTTTTGCCACGTTCCCAGCAGTAACTGGCTTCCGCTTGTGCGGGTTCCCCTTCCGGCAGGCCCCGGTGCGGTGCCGCCGGTCCCGGTTGGGGTCAACGCACTCCCGTCACACCCCGCCTGCAGCAACAATGTCAGGGCCACCATTGCCACACCGCCCAGCCGGTGAAGGCGGCGACGGCGATAGCGCAAAAGTTGACCAAATCGTTGGAAAACCACCGCCATCCTTTCTTCAAGATCGCCGGCGCGCCGCAGCGATGGACGGACCGTTCAGTTGGGCGCTCGCACTCGGGACAATAAAACCTTCCTTGTGCGGCTCCCCCCAGCAGTGAGTCCACGGCCATGCCGAGTAGACCCAGCAGGGTTCCGGCCAGGAGGAGGCCCAGAGATTCCGCGACCACGGCACCGCTGGTGGCGACGACTGTCGCGCCTCCGATTGCACCAATCGTTCCCGGGACGGTGACGCCGCCGCTCGTCCCGGGAGCGACCGATAGACCGGTCCTGAGGTCGCGTGGTGTCTTGCCACTCCAGGTGCCCACTGCCGTTGCCCACGTGTCCGATGCTGATGCCGCGAGGCTCACGGTCAGGAGCCACATCCCCAGGGCGGGCTCCGCCAAGCCGAACAGGGCGCCCCCGGCTGCGACAGAACCATTGGCCAGCACTTGCCAGGCATCTCGCCGATCGCCCTTGGCGTCCTGAGCGTTGACCTTGGGCGGCAGGACCCGAGAGACGGCCGTGCTCGCAACGAAGAACACCGCCAGCACGCCGCCGCCCTGCCATCCGGTCGAGATCAGGATCGTGGTCCCGACGGCCCAGGCGGCCCAAGCTCCTGCTCCCGTCAACGCCCGCATTCGCCAGCCCAGGCCTGCCATCACGGCGGACACCAGGCCGGCCAGCGCTAGCCCCAGGGGCTACCCTCCTTCGTCTTGGGTGGTCTCTCGGAGCACGGCCAGGATCCGACTGCGTACTTCGTCCGGGCACCCTGCTGCCTTGACCTTCGCTTCCAGCATTGCCAGGTAACTCTCTTCAAACCGGGCATGTCCCAGGCACGGCCGGCAATCCTCGAGATGCTGCTTGACCTGCTGGGCCAGCTCCGGGGTCAACTCACGGCGGAGGAAGTCGTGGAGCATCTCCACTGCTTGCCCGCAATCCATTTCCCTACTCACGCCTCCTCCCGGGGGCGAACATAGCCCATCTCGACCGCGTGCTGATACAGCGCCTGCTGGAGCAGGCGGCGCCCCCTGAACAAACGCGACTTGACCGTTCCGATCGGGATTCCCAGCAATTCAGCGATTTCTCCGTAGGGCAACTCCTCGGCATCACTCAACACCACGACCTCGCGAAACTCCTCCGGCAGCCCATCGATGGCGGCCCAAACCCGATCATCGATGATCTGGGAGAAGAACTCGCCCTCGGGGTCGGAGTTCTCGACGGCGTGGTAGATAGCCATTGGGTCGACGGCATCGAAATCCACCGGGGTAGGCTCCCGGCTCCGCTTGCGGTACTCGTTGATGAATGTGTTCCGCAGTATGGTCAACAGCCAGGCGCGCGCGTTGGTTCCCCGCCGGTAGGTGTCCCACGCCCGGTAGGCCTTGAGCATGGTGTCTTGCACCAAGTCCTCCGCCCTCGCGTGCTCCCCCGCATACCGGAGGGCGACTCGGTAGAGCGTGTCGAGGTGCGGGAGTGCCTCGGCTTCAAAAGAGGCGGCCGATTCCGAGTGCCCGTTCATCCGATGAATGTTTCCCTGTCGGCGGAGCGACCGCAAGCGCGGGCGCCCTGGTACGCCCTACCCGGCCACGCTAAGTTCTGCTCCTGTGAAGTCTTCGCCGGAGATTACCGCGCTTTCGGCCCACGCCGTTTTCCCGCTCAGCCTGCTCGAAGCCATGCGGAGTCTCGACCGGCCGGTGGAAGACGGTATCGATGCCGCGAACCATGAAACGAAGGCGCGGCGCTTGGGCCTGAGTTCCACCGTCGCGAGTCAAATCGAACGCTACCGCGGCCTGGCGAAAAGCGAAGCCGCGCTGCCCGCTGAAGAGGTTGCGTCGGTGTTCCGGTTGGTCGGGCGGCGGTCTGACGCGGAGTTGGTGTTGGCCGATGCCGGCCGGAGAGCAGCCCGTCATGCGGCACGCTCGGCGGGCCTCACATTCCGGGTGTTGCGGCGGTCAGCGCCTCGCGGGCTCCGATCCTGGCTAGGTGTCAGGGACGCGGTCCGGCTGTCACGGCGGGTCTTTGGAGCCCGGCTTGCCATGGGCGCCGGCGGCCCTGAGGCTGAGATGGAAGCCCGGTTCTCGCCGGTGCTCAGTTTGGGTGAGGGCGCCTGCGCCTTCCACGGCGCCGCGCTCCACGAGCTGCTCAGATTTCTCACGGGGTTTGAAGGCGCACTGGTGCACGAGAGCTGCTGCGGCCGGGGCGACGAGGTGTGTCGTTGGCGGAGTCTCGCGGCGGAGGAGCACACATGAGCACAGTTGCAGTCGATCGATCCGAACTGGCCGAAACGTTGCGGGAAATCGGCGCTGATGCCTGGCTCCTGTTCGACTTCCACGGGATCAATCCCGTCACGAACCGGGTGCTGGGGATAACCGGCGGCATGGCGACGCGGCGTCTGTTCGTGCTCCTGCCCGGCGAGGGAGATTTCGTCGCAGTGGCCCACAAGATCGAGCTCCAACCGGTCCAGGGATTTCCGGGCAAGGTCGTGCCCTACGCCAGGTGGGAAGAGCTCCATGAAGCCCTGGCGCCATTGGTGGCCGGGCGCACCATCGCCATGGAGATCAGCCCCATGGATGCTGTGCCCTACCTGGACCGGGTCCCCCATGGGGTGGTGGAGTTGGTGACTAAGCTGGGCGGGACGGTGATCTCGTCGGCCCCGCTGGTAACCCGATTCGCCGCCTGCTGGCATCCCTCCGAGGTGGAAGACCACACCTTCGCGGCGGAGGTCATCGCCCGGGTGGCGCAGGACGCCCTCCAGAGAGCAATCGCCTCTATTAATGAAGGGCTAACCGAGTCCGCTATGCAGGCGGAGGTCATTCGGGCCATGGAGGCAGGTGGCCTCGAACTCGATACCCTGCCGATCGTGGCCTTCGGGGCAAACACCGCGAACCCCCATTACGAGCCGCTGGCGGGGCGGGACGCTACCCTCCGCGAGGGCGATCCGATCTTGCTCGATCTCTGGGGCGGTCGCACCAAGACCAGTGTCTTCGCCGACCAGACCTGGTGGGCTATGCAGGTACCACCCCGCCCGAGCGGTTCCAGCTCATCTGGCGGACGGTTCGGAAGGCGCGGGATCAAGCCATCGCTGCGGTCGAGGCGGCCGCCGCCGAGGGACGGCCCCTGGCCGGGTACGAGGTCGATCGGGCGGCCCGGGCGGTGATTGATGCGGCGGGTTTCGGGGAGGCCTTCGTCCACCGGACCGGACACTCGATCGACCGGGAGCTCCACGGCTCCGGCCCCCACCTGGACAGCTACGAGACCCTGGATGACCGGCACCTGATGCCGGGGGTGGGCTTCTCGATCGAGCCCGGGATTTACCTCCCCGGGGAGCTGGGTGTGAGGAGCGAAGTCAATATGTATTGGGCACTTACGGGTCCAGTCGTGACCCCGGCCGACCCCCAGACGGAACTCATTACCCGGGCCCCCTGAGGAGGGTCTTACCAAGCTGGCCGTCGCGAGTTATACTGGCCCCGCGTGACCGCCCGGCCGGCCAGAGGAAGGCTCTGGCAGTTTCTCGGCTGGTGGGTTCATGTTGAATCGTTTCAACTGGTTACAGTTCCGTTTCCGTTCCTTGACAGGGGCCAGGGCCGGCGTAATATTGCCAGCGTCGGCCGGGCCGCGGTCGACGTTCCTGAGGCACACAAAAAAACGAGTTGGTCTAGAGCTCTCTTCTGGCAGAAGTAGTTGACGCTGGGCAACGCAGTCGCATCCCCACAACGGCATAACGCCGTGAGGGGGACGCACGTGTTTGGCTTTGTTGACTTTCGTGTTGTTGAGTTCATCCAGTAGGAGGTTGTTTCCATGACCCAAAGTTGTGTGAGAGCCTTTGTCCGTCGGGCGCGCGTCGGCGTGCTCGTGGCAGTCACGGCCCTCTTGGGGGCATCGACCCTCATGGCACAGGGCGCGACTGGTAAGATCGAAGGCAGGGTGCGGGATCAGGCTGGCGCACCCATCGCGAATGCCCAAGTGTTTATCGTGGGTACGACGTTCCAGACCCAGACCTCACCAGCAGGGTATTACTTCCTCAACAACGTCCCCGCTGGTACGGTGACGTTGCAGGCCGGGTTCATCGGGTACAAGTCGACCCAGGTGACCAACCTGACGGTGCTGGCGGGTCAAACCGTTACCCAGGATGTCGCGCTTGAGGCGACCCCGTTCCAGGTTGAAGATCTGACGGTGACGCGGGCGGAGGTGCCGTTGGTGCCTCGCGACCAGGTCACCACCAAGCACCGTCTCGGCGGCGCGTTTGCCGATAACCTCCCGGTGGGTCGGATCGTCAACGCCCTGGCGTTGCAGCCGGGCGTGGTGGCGAACCAGGCTGGCACGACGATATCGATCCGGGGCGGCCGGAGCGACGAGGCGGCCGTCTATGTCGACGGCGTGCCGACCGACGCCGGGAACCGTGGGACCGCTCGATTCGCGTCCACGGGGAATGCCGGCGTTGGCATCGTCGGCACCGGCTCGTTCGAGGAGGCCTCGGTCACGACCGGGTCGGCCTCGGCCGAATTCGGCAACGCGCAGTCCGGGATCATCTCGATCACGACGAGGAGCGGCGGCCCGACGTACACCGGCTCGTTCTCCTACGAGACTGACGAGCCCTTCGGCTCCAACAACGGGCAGGGGCTCAACCGCTTGACCGGTAGCATCGGCGGTCCCATCGCCGGCACGCTCACGTTCTTCGTGGGGGCCGAGCTGGAGGGCCGGCGGTCGTTCACCGGTGGGCACGATCGTGAGGACTTCCCGATCTTCGTCCGCGCCGGTGTGGACACCACCGTGGCGGTCATCTCGGCGCTGGGTGATCCCACGGCCGATACGAGCATGGTGGATGTCGAGCAGTACGCGGTGTACACCGGCAAGTCCGACG
>JABDII010000318.1 GCA_013003805.1 Gemmatimonadales bacterium | reverse complement strand
GGCCCCCACGGCGCCGAGTGCGCCGGCCTCGGTGGGAGTTGCGACCCCGGCGAAAATGCTGCCCAGCACCAAGAGGATGAGCACCAGCGGCGGCAGCATCACGAGCACCACCTGCCGAGCCAACCGGAGACCATTCACGTCGCGCACGGCGGCCGGAAGGGCCGGCGCCGAGGAGGGCCGGAAGATCGCGACCCCGATCGCGTAGAGGGCGTAGAGCCCGGCCAGCATGAGACCGGGCACGAGGCCGCCGATGAACAGATCGCCGACCGAGATGCCCATCTGGTCGGCGAGCACGACCAGTACCACGCTCGGCGGAATGATCTGGCCCAGAGTGCCCGAGGCCAGGATGACGCCGCAGGACAACTCGGTCGAGTAGCCGTAGCGGAGCATGATGGGCAACGAGATCACGCCCATGGCTACGACCGAAGCGCCCACGACGCCGGTGGCCGCTGCGAGCAAGGCGCCCACGAAGACCACCGCTAACGCCAAACCCCCGCGGAGCGGTCCGAACAATTTGCCGATGGTGGTGAGTAGATCTTCGGCTAAGCGCGCCCGCTCGAGGACGATCCCCATGAAGATGAAGAAGGGGACGGCCAGCAGCACGTAGTTGGACATGATCCCGAAGATGCGCTCGGGCAGAGCGAACAGGAGATTCCAGTCGAAGTACCCTGCCTGCACCCCCAGGACGGCGAAGAGGAGTGCCGTCCCCGCCAACGCGAAGGCGACGGGGTAACCGGTAAAGATGAGGACGAGTGCCGCCACGAACATGAGCGGCCCCAGCACGTCACCGCTCACGCCAATCCTTCCGGCGACGAGACACCAGACTCAGCTTCTTCCAGCGCCCCCCGGAGCTTGGCGATCTCCTTGATCAACTCGGCCACGCCCTGGAGCACCAGCAAGGCGAAGCAGATCAAGATCACCGTCTTCAGGGGGTAGCGCGCCAATCCGCCCGGATCGGGGGACGCCTCGCGCACCGCCCAGGAGTTTCTCACCGAAGGCCACGATAGCCAGAGCGCGAGAACCGAGAACGGGATGAGGAAGAGGACGGTGCCGATGATGTTGATCCAGGAACGCCACCTGAGCGAGAGCCGGCTCGACAGCACATCCACGCGGACGTGGACGTTGTGCCGGAGCGCATAGGCCGCGCCGAGCAAGAACAGAATGCTGAAGAGATACCATTGGAGCTCGAGATAGAGATTCGAGCTCAGGTTCACGCCGAGGAATCGCCCCAGATAGCGGGCGACGGCGTTGTAGGCGCCAATTATCACCATGAACAGCACGAGCCAGGATACGACCCTACCGATCCAGTCCGTGACGCGGTCGATTGTCTTGGCAACGGCGAGCCAGCGCTGCATGTGGCGCACTCCTCGGGAGCGGCTGGTCGACTGGGAGACGCAATTCGAGGCGAACTATTCGTCCGGTTCGGCCTCGTCGGTTCCACTCATGCGTTCGCGACGACGCGACACGAAGCGTATCAGCACCGCAAGGCCCAGGACGGCGATCGCGCCCCAGATGACATAACGATTCTCCGTGGCCACGCCCACCAGGGCGAGCCCGAGGCCCACCATCGACAGCCAATACTTCACGCGATTCACTTCTTTAGGAATCCCTCGATGGCGTGGCGAAAGTCTGGGGTGTTCCGGGCAAGGGCATTGATCCGGGCGCCGAGTGCAATGCCATCTCCAAAGGAGAGGCCATCGAGCTCATAGAATTGTTGCTTGGTGAACGCTAGCGCGGACGCGCTGCTCGTGGCCATCGCTTCGAGGATGGTCCGAGTCTCCTCCCCGTACTGGGCGTCGGGCAACACCCGGGAGACTAGCCCCATGGTGCACGCCTCGGCGGCCGACACGATACGGCCCGTCGCGGCGAGGTCGAACGCCTGCTTTTCTCCCACCAGCCGCCGGAGCATGGTCATGACCATGGCGGGAACGAATCCGCGTTGGATTTCGGGGTAGCCGAAGGTGCCACTCTCTGTGGCGAGTACGAGATCGCATGCGGTGGCGAGCCCGCACCCACCGGCCAGGGTGCGTCCGTGGGTGACCGCCACCACCGGCTTGGGAAGTGCCCGCAGCTTGACGAACAATGAGCCGAGGCGCATGGCATCGGCTTCGTTCTCGTCGGGCGACTGCTCGGCGGTCGCCAGCAGCTCCTTGAGATCAAGGCCGGCACAAAAGTCCTTCCCGGCCCCGCGGAGTGCCACCACCCGCACCGCGGCATTCAGATCTGCCTGCTCCACGGCGGCGTGCAGGCCGTCGATCATCCGCCGGCTGAGGGCGTTCCGTTTGTCCGGGCGGTTCAGGGTCAGCGTGTAGACCCCAGCGGTGAGCTCTTCGAGGAGCGGAGTCTCGGATCCCATCGTTCACCTGTGTTTGCGCATTGGAGCCGCGGCATTCGAGGACATGATCCGGCGGGCGAGTGCCGTGGGGACCGGAATGGACATGCGCAGGAGCGCGGTCGAGTACACCTTGCCTTGCGCGTCCGTCTTGAGGGAGAGGGTGCCACCGCCATCGAGCGCCCCGTGCAGCAGAAAATTCAGCGCGAAGAGATTGGGTAGCTCGAAGCGCTCGACCCCGCTCACCATTCCCTTGAAGTGCCTGGCCACACGGGCCACTGTGACCGCCTTGACCAGGAGGGGATAGAACTCAGGGTCGAGCGCGATCAGGCCGACGTTCGCCGTGTCGCCCTTGTCACCGGAGCGCGCATGCGCCAGATAGCGCAACTGGACCTGCGTGGTCGTCGGTCGTTTCTTGGGTGCCATGAAAGTCGCTAGTCGCTGGTCGCTAGTCGCTAGTCGCTAGTCCATCGTATCGCATATCATCCTGCTCCCAACCTCCTACTCCTCACTCCCTACCACCTACTTCCCCACTG
>JABDII010000367.1 GCA_013003805.1 Gemmatimonadales bacterium | reverse complement strand
CGTGCATTGGTAACGGGCGTCACCGGTCAGGACGGGTCGTACCTGGCGGAGTTGCTGCTCGAGGAGGGCTACGAAGTGTTCGGCCTCGTGCGCCGCTCATCCACTCTCAACTTTCAGCGCATCGAACAGATCCAGGACAAGATCACGATACTCTCGGGCGACTTGCTGGATGAGAATTCCCTGGTGACGGCGATGATGGAGTCGCAGCCGGATGAGGTGTACAATTTGGCGGCTCAGTCTTTCGTGCCGGCCTCGTGGACCCAGCCGGCTCTGACCGGCGAGGCGACGGCTCTTGGCGTGATGCGCGTTCTGGAGGCCGTTCGACGTGTGAAGCCGGAGGCGCGTTTCTATCAGGCTTCGACTTCTGAAATGTTCGGGAAGGTACGCGAGTCGCCGCAGTCCGAGACGACTCCGTTCTATCCGCGGTCGCCATACGGCGTGGCCAAGGTCTACGGTCACTGGATTACGGTCAACTACCGGGAGAGCTACGATCTGTTCGCCACCAGCGGAATTCTATTCAACCACGAATCGCCGCGGCGCGGCCTGGAATTCGTTACCCGCAAGGTGACCTACGGAGCAGCCCGCATCAAGCTCGGGCTGTCGAAGGAGCTGCGTCTGGGAAACCTGGAGGCGAAACGGGATTGGGGTTACGCCGGTGATTACGTGAGAGCGATGTGGCTGATGCTCCAACAAGACGCCCCTCGCGATTACGTCATCGGGACCGGAGTGCAGCACAGCGTCAGGGACCTGGTGGATCTGGCCTTCGGCCACCTCGATCTCGACTGGGAGCAGTACGTGGTGCAGGACGATCGTCTTCTGCGGCCGGCGGAGGTCGAAACGCTGGTTGCCGATCCGTCTCGTGCCAGGAAGGAGATCGGCTGGGTGCCGGACGTCGACTTTTCCCAGTTGGTGAAGAGGATGGTCGCTGCCGATCTGGCGCGTCTGCGTGCCAATCCCTCGGGCGGAGGGCAAAAGGGCTAGCGGTTCGCCGTTCGGCATCGGACACGCCCGGTTGGGCCAAATAACGAAACTGTCACGGGAGATTCCATGCGTGTAGGAGTTGTCGGAACAGGGTACGTCGGTCTGGTGGCGGGGGCATGTCTCGCCGAGGCCGGGAACGATGTCATCTGTGGCGATGTCGACACGAAGAAGATTGATGCACTGAATCGCGGCCGCATCCCCATCTACGAGCCGGGGCTCGAGTCGCTCGTCGAAAGAAATGTCGAAGCCGGTCGGTTGCTGTTCACGACCGATATCCCTAAGCTCGCACGCGAGTCGGAGGTAATCTTCATAGCGGTGGGCACACCGCCCGACGAAGACGGCTCGGCGGACCTCAGTCATGTCCTCGATGTCGCCAAAGTCATCGGCCGCTGCATGAACGGTGAGAAGGTGGTCGTCACCAAGAGCACGGTTCCGGTCGGTACGGCCGACTTGGTGCGCCAGGCCATCGAGAGCTGCACCGAACATCCCGTCCATGTCTGCTCGAACCCGGAGTTTCTCAAGGAAGGCGCCGCGGTGGACGATTTCATGCGACCCGACCGCGTGGTCGTCGGGGTCGATTCCGATAACGCGCGCAGTGTGATGGCGGAACTGTATGAACCTTTCGTACGCACGGGCAATCCGGTCATCTTCATGGACACCACATCGGCCGAGATGACGAAATACGTGGCCAACGCGATGCTGGCCACCCGGATCAGTCTCATGAACGAGGTGGCCAGGCTGTGCGAGCTCACGGGCGCGGACGTGTCGATGGTTCGCACCGGTGTGGGTTCCGATCATCGGATCGGACCCAAGTTCCTGTTCCCCGGGCCGGGCTATGGCGGCTCGTGCTTCCCGAAGGACGTGAAGGCCCTAATGCGAACGGCCCACGAGTACGGTTACGACTTCAAGGTTCTTCGCGCCGTGGAGGACGTCAACGAGGCGCAGAAGCTGCTGTTCCTGCAAAAGATCGAGGACCACTACGGGCGAGACCTGAGCGGTCGCACGATCGCCGTTTGGGGGCTAGCCTTCAAGCCGGGCACAGATGACATGAGGGAATCGCCGGCGATCGTCCTCATCGAAGGTCTTTTGGCCAGGGGCGCCTCGGTCAAAGGCCATGATCCGGCGGCTCTGGAGACGGCACGTGGGATATTCGGTGATCGGATCGTCTACTTCGACCGGGAATACGATGCCGTGGAGGGCGCGGACGCGCTCGTCGTGATGACCGATTGGCTCGAGTATCGGCGGCCGAGCCTCGAGCGAATCAAGACGTTGCTAAAGACTCCACTGGTGTTCGACTCACGCAATCTCTACCGCTTGGAGAGAATGAGAGAGTTGGGGTTCACCTACTACCCTCTCGGACGCGAGACGGTCAAGTGAGGATACTCGTCACAGGCGTCGCCGGCTTCCTCGGCTCGCACCTCGCGGATCGGCTTTTGGCCGAGGGTCATGAGGTCGTAGGCCTGGACAACTTCATCACGGGCTCGCCGGACAACATCAGCCACCTGATCGGGCACGAGCGCTTCACGTTCTATAAGTATGACGTGACCGAGTTCATCTACGTAGCGGGTAAAGTGGACGGGGTGCTCCACTTCGCCTCGCCGGCCAGCCCCGTCGACTACCTGCAGCTCCCCATCCAGACGTTGAAGGTGGGCTCTCTGGGAACACATAAGGCGCTCGGGTTGGCCAAGGAAAAGAACGCGCGTTTCCTGCTGGCCTCGACCTCCGAGGTCTACGGCGATCCGGCGGTTCACCCCCAGCCGGAGTCGTATTGGGGGCACGTCAACCCCGTGGGCCCGCGTGGTGTGTACGACGAGGCGAAGCGATTCGCCGAGGCCATGACGATGGCTTACCATCGTTACCACGGTGTTGACACT
>JABDII010000306.1 GCA_013003805.1 Gemmatimonadales bacterium | reverse complement strand
TACGGGCTCTTGCGCCATCGCTCGCAGAATCACTCGATCGAGGATCGCCGGACAGACGGGGCGTAGCGCCGTGGGTGGAGTGAGGTCCCTCGGGCTGAGCGGTGGCGCCTGGGCCGTGACGGCGTAGTAGAGAATCGCCCCCGCCGTGTAGATATCGCTGAGTGGATCGCCCGCCGAGCCGTTTCGCGTTTCGGGAGCCATGAAGACCTCGCCGCTCGGGGAGATACCGACGGGGATGGCTTCGAGTGTGTGGTTGGAGAATCGGAGGTCCGTCACCACGCCACGACTCGAGGGCCCGACGACGACCGACGTCGGGACGATCCTCCGAATGATGACGCCGCGATCGTGAGCATGTTCCAACGCGCCCAGGAGGTCACGGGCGAAGCGGAGAACGGCCGGTATGGGGCGGGGGCCACGGGCCACGGCGTGATCCAGTCCTTCGCCCTCGACCCAGTTCCCCACGCGATAGGCCAAGTCGCCCACCATCCCGGCGTCGTACAAGTGCCGAATGGCCGGATGGTCCAGCTGCGCGAGCGCCTTGGCCTCGGTCAAAAACCAAGTCCGGTACTGCTCGTCGCTGAAGATATTGACCCGCAGGCTGACTCGGCGATGTAGCAACCGATCGAAGGAGAGGAACAAGACCCGCTCGCGTGAGGCGGCGATCACGCGATCCAACCGGAAGCGCTCGCCGAGCACACGTTCCGTTTGCTCGATGTAAACGGATGGCTGGAGTGTTGGGGTTACACGGGTATCCGTGTCACCCTGCACCATCCTCGGCCTCCGCAATTTCTACTCGGTTCCCGCCACCTCGCTTGGCTCGATACAGGGCGCCATCGGCGGCCCGTAACAATGTGCTCATGGTGGACCCATGATGCTGGGCTTCCGCAATCCCGAGGCTGATTGTCTGCGGCCCGAACTCGGGATGGTCCTCCGGCATGCGCCGGAGCATTTCCTTGACCCGCTTCACATAAATTAGGGCTTCTTCGGCAGACGTCATTGGCAAGATCACCAAGAATTCATCGCCGCCCAGGCGGCCCACGATATCGAGGTTCCGACTCTGTTGCGAGAAGATCTTCGCCAGAATCACCAGCAAGCGGTCCCCGGCGAGATGACCCAGACTGTCGTTGACCAACTTGAACTGATCGATATCGATCAACACGACAGACGTCTTCAACTCGTGGCGACTCGCCCGCTGGAGCTCCGCCTTGAGCCGCTCTTCGAGCGCCCGCCGATTGTAGAGCTCCGTCAGTTGATCCGTCGTCGCCGCGCTATGGAGTTCTTCAACGAGGGCGGCATTCTTGAGGGCGATGGCCGCCGCAAACGAGAGCGTTCCGGCGAGCTCCAGTTCGGCATTCCCGAGCTGTTGCCCGGTGACGCGCGGACCAAATGCCAGCACAGCCATCCGTTCCGATCCGGCGTCGAGCGGGACAAGGAATTGGGTCCCAGGGGGAACCATCGTAGCTACCGCTGGCTCGTCACAAGCACACGCAGACCCGCCAAGTGGCACGGCGCCATCCAGGCCTTCCCGCGGTATCGCCTCGGGAGCGGGCAGCTCGTCTCGGCTGCGGAAGGCGACGGCCGCGTACACATCCTTTCGGGGTCGATAGAGGCACACCCAGCTGGCAATGAACACCTCGGCCGTGAAATCCACGATCAAGTGCTCGGTTTCATCAGTGGAGTGCACGGACGCCAGGAGTCGGGCCACTTGTCGGAGGGCCCGCAGTTGGAACACGGCATCGTCCAGCTCCGATTGCCGCTCGAGCAGGATGCTCCTGAGCTCCAGAGTGACCAGAAGCCCCCAAGCGAGTGGGAGGGCATCCTGTCGGAGGGCCTGGGCTACCGCGGGATCCGCGGCAACGGTGAGCGCGGTCTCACCGTGCTCGAGCCGGGCCACTTCACGGGCGTCCTCGTACCCGGCGGCGGCACCGACCCGACGATCCGCCCCGCGCTTCGATGTAATTGTAAACCAGACCTGTTCGCTGCCGAATCGCTCGACCAACACGTCTCGACACCGCTCAAATAGTTCCGTGTCTGTCCGCGAGACGCGGCAGGCTTCCGCGAAGGCTGTCGGAATTGGTGGGCGCGGATCTGGTGAGGGAGGGTTACCCATGCCTGGTGAAAATAGCACGTTAGCCGGGGTTCCGCGACGCCGTGACGAGGTGAGCACTCAAGCGACGGAGCTCCCCCAACATCGGCTGATGCGGCCAATCCGTTCGCCGTTCGAGTTGGTCTCCCAAGGAGCGATACCACCACAGGAGTTCGGTGTGGTTCGCGGGCGTCAGTCCCCGAATGTATTCGCTGCCGAGCCGCTCGATGAGGGAGACGGCGGAGCCACACCAGTGGATCTCGTGGGCGGCAACGACGTCGAGGGTCCGGACGGCCGTCTGCGTCAGCCGGTCGAGATACTCCGCTCGGTACTCGGTCCAGGAGCGCTCGCGCCCGGTGGGGTCGTATTTCGGGAAGGTGGCCTCGCGTGCCGCGGCGAAGGCGTTCGTTCCGAATTTGGCTTCGATCCTCTCCTCCAATTCTGGACGAACCCGGGGTGCGGCGTCCTCGAGTACGTATCGCAGGATGCCCCCCACGATCGTCGGCTCGTCACACCCGAACCGGGCGAGAATCACTGCGACGTTCACCGCCCGGGTGGGGGGTGTGCGAGTGGGAGCCGCGAAGCGTGGATTCCCCTTGCCATAGTGCTTGACCAGGTAGGAAAACGCGTGGTCGATCGGGTCGCTGTATCGATGTGGGGTCATCGTCCACCCCGTGCCGTGGAAGAGTGATTCATGACGAATTGGCTCGCGGCTCGGTCTTGCCGAGGACGTGGGACAACGCTGTGCCCAACGACGGGTGCCGGAACTGATAACCGGACTGCTGAAGACGCGCGGGCAGGACCCGTGCGCTTGCAAGGAGTGCCTCGTCAGCCATTTCTCCGATGGCGACTCGTAGCACAGACTGCGGGACTGGAAGCAGCGTCGGTCGGCCCAGCACCTGTCCCAATGTCTCGGTAAACTCACGGTTGGTTACGGCCTCGGGTGCCACCACATTGATCGGTCCCTCAATGCTGTCGCTCAAGAGCAGGTGATGAATGGCGCCGATGACATCGTCGATCGAGGCCCAGCTCATCCACTGCGAGCCCGATCCGAGCTGCCCCCCGAGGCCGAGCCGGAACGGCGGCAGCATGGTGCGGAGTGCGCCGCCCCTCGGGGAGAGCACCACGCCCAGGCGAAGCTCGACCACCCGGATGCCCGCCACCCGGGCCGGTTCGGTGGCAGCCTCCCACTCGCCTGCGAGATCGGCGAGGAACCCGGTTCCGGGCGAGCTGTCTTCGATCAGCTGCTCATCGCCGCGATCGCCGTAGAATCCAACGGCCGACGCCGAGATCAGCACCCGGGGCGGCGAGTCCAGTCGCGCCAGCGTCTCGCAGAGCCGTCGTGTTCCCACGACACGGCTTTCGCGGATGCGACGCTTCTGGGTCCTTGTCCAACGCCCCGCGGCGATGCTCTCGGCCGCGAGATGGACCACGGCGTCAACACCTGACAGAGCCCCGCCATCGATCTGACCGGTGGCTGGATTCCAGAGGACATCGTCTGGCCCCGGCCGTGCGCGCACCAGCCGGACCGTTGAATGCCCGCCGGTCGTGAGAAACGGTAAGAGCGCCGATCCGACAAGTCCGTGAGATCCGGTCACCCCCACCCGAAGTGGTGGCCGATCGGCGAAGCGGCCATGGGCGGCGAGGTCACCACGAAGCACGTCGTGCCGGTATCGAAGCATCCGGTCGATCTGCGGCGTGAGGCACCATTGCCCGGCAGCCGCACCCAGGAGGCCGAACGGCGGAGCGTACTCGATGCGATCGGTCATGCGACAGCCGCCGCCCTCTGCTGGATCCATCCGGTGGGTGTGGATCCAGTGCGCCAAGGGCCCTTCGACCTGTTCGTCGACGAACTGCCGGCCAGGTATGGTATCGCGATGGACGGCGACCCATCGGAACGCGAGAGGGCCCTGTCTGATCCGGAGCGTTAGCCGTGCGCCGTCGCCAAAGCCGCCGCTCCGTTCGACGACTTGCACCGATTCCCAAGGCGGAATCAGGCGCTCGAGAGCCCCGGACCGTTCGTGCCAGGCGAAGACGGCGTCTGGCACTGCAGCGATGTGCGAAGTCCGCGAGACGGTTCGGAACGGGGAGGCGTTCTGCGCGCCGCTCATTCGATTCCCTGGGCGCGGCGCACCAACAGGAGATCGGAGATGTTGTCCATGGTCAGGAGGCCAATGAGCCGGCCGGCCGGATCGAGCACCGGCAGGGTTGAGAGCCCGCTTCCGCGGAGCTGCTCGAGCGCGCGGCTGAATTCGAGAGTAGGGAGAACGCCGGCCACACGCGGCGTCATCGCCTCCCCCACGATCGAGCCCGCTCCTCGCTCGGCGAGGGCCTTGATGAGGTTCTCGCGCGTGAGAAGACCCTCGACGCGACCGTCGTTGTCCACCACGGGGAATTCCCGTTGCTCCCCCTCGAGCAGGTATTCGACAGCTTGCTGAAGCGGTGCGTAGAACGGAATCGTGCGAAAGTTGGTGATCATCATGTCCGACACGACCACGCCCTTCCCGGCCGTCGATGTCTCGATGGCGGAGGCCTCGGCGCCGGCGGCGAGGAAAACGAAGACGGCGATCAAGAGGAGGATCGGATTCCCCGAGAAGACCGCCCACATTCCGAACAAAACGGCCAAGGCCTGACCGACAGTCGCTGCCACCCTGGTGGCCCGCCGCATTCCCATCCGGCTGGCCAAGACGGCCCGGAGGACCCGGCCCCCGTCCATCGGGAAGGCCGGAATCAGGTTGAACAGGAGCAGCATCACGTTGATGACCATCAGGGCTTCGAGCAGCGGAAGCCGGTCTACCCGAGACAGATCCCCGATGTCGAGCTGAGCGCCGCTCAGCCACAGCACGAGGTAGAGCGCTATGGCGATGGCGAGTGTCACGGCCGGGCCAGCCAGGGCGATGAGCAATTCCTGGCGGGGCTCTTCCGGCATGCGCTCGAGACGCGCCAGGCCGCCGATAGGGAGGAGAATGACGTCGGGCGTGCGGACCCCGAATCGCCGGGCCATGAGGATGTGGCCGAACTCATGAAGCAGAACGCAGGCGAACAGCGCCACGATCATGACCGTCGTCGCAAACGCGGCGGCAATGCCTCCGCTGGCGTAGCTCACAAACGCGAAAAACGCTACCAGGAGCAGGAAAGTGACGTGGACCTTCACGTCAGTTCCAGCGATCTGTCCGATCCGATAGGACCACTTCAATTGCCGCTCCAGACAAGGGACGTTCCGCCCCAATATATCCAGCCTGGAGAGGTGACGGCGCTCTTCTCCTGGGCCGAGAGCAAAAACGCCCGGCCCGCATGACGCGGAACCGGGTGTCTGTCTTCCGGGTTTTGCTCACCCAGGCCGGAAGCAGTCCATGACCCCTGGGGCCCTTTCGGGCTATGCTCAATGCCGGAAGCATAATCGAGTGGAGCCGTTCTGGGAAGGTCACCTGCAGTAAGAGACGCTTCCGATCATCCGGGTCCCCGGGTTAGAATGGGCTCTGATCACTTGCTGGAGGCCACCATTACGATCACGACACGCCCGGACGCAATTCCCGGTGCCGGCTGGACCGGGAAAGACTCGGAGAAGCTTTACCGGATGCGGCGGTGGGGTCTCGGGTTCTTCCGCATCAACGC
>JABDII010000287.1 GCA_013003805.1 Gemmatimonadales bacterium | reverse complement strand
CGGTCTGTCAGCGCAGTCGGTGCCGACGCGACGACGGGTGGTGCGCGTCGGACGGCGAGGGCTGCCACGAGTATGGCGGGCAGGGCAACCGCGAGGACCGCAAAGACCCGGAGGTGCCGGCGCCGGTGGGCGCGGATCACGGTCTGCTCTTGGTGGCGGGTTGGTGGGCGGTACGTTGGCTCGGTGGGGCCGAGCGACCGCGCATCCACCGGCTCAGGAGGAGCGGCCACAGCGCGATCACACCGGGAATGATCAGGATCCGGAATCCGATCGTGCCGCTTCGGGCTGCGGGATCGACGCGCCCCGCGCCCCGGACGACGAACGGGAGGGCGAAGATCAGTCCGGAGAGCCCATAGAGGCTGAGTGCCCAGACGAGTGCGGCGGCGATCGACTCACGCATCATGCAGGGGCCGCCCCTTGAGAAGTGAGAAAGGACCGAGTCACTGACCCAGTCCTTTCCGTGCACAACCCTGTGTCCTTCCAGAATGATGGGCGGTACAAGATTCGAACTTGTGGCCTCTACGATGTCAACGTAGCGCTCTAACCAACTGAGCTAACCGCCCCCGCCCCCCCCAGAAACTCCAGAGCGGCAAGGCGGTTGGGCGGACCGTGACTCGTCGAGTCACACCGACCGTGGACCGCCCTGCCGCCCTGCCAACCAGTAGCGGGGGTGGGATTTGAACCCACGACCTCCGGGTTATGAGCCCGGCGAGCTACCAGACTGCTCCACCCCGCGATGAATTCGATGCGAGAGCGGGAAACGGGACTCGAACCCGCGACCCCAACCTTGGCAAGGTTGTGCTCTACCAACTGAGCTATTCCCGCACTGTCGCGGCCTGGATTGTAGCCCAATGCCCCAGGCCGGCGCAACCACGAATCGATTCCTCGAAACCGTGTTCTGGCCACTGGAGTGGAGGCGAGGGGAATCGAACCCCTGACCTCGTGAATGCCATTCACGCGCTCTCCCAACTGAGCTACGCCCCCCCAGTATGTTGCCGCGCCACAATGGGTTGCGAGGCGGCAAGAACGAGAAGCTAGTGATGGCTCCAATGGGTGTCAAGCGGACGTCGACGGTCTCTTTACACCCTCCGAAGTGCGCCCTACCTTCAAGTCGTGCAACAACTCTTGGCCATCCGGGGGACCGGTTTGGGCGGGGCAATCGGGCGCGTGGGCAGTGCCGCGATTGACTGCCTTCGGGCCCTGGCAGACGTTCGCACGTGGGCGCCACTCATCGTCGCGCAGATGCGCCGCCTGGGCGTAGACTCGGTCCCCATTGCGATCTTCATCGCGGTCTTCACCGGCATAGTCCTGGCTCTCCTCTCCTCGTACACCTTTACGGGGGCGGTGCCGCTCTATTTCGTCGGCTCCTTGGTGGGCAAGACCATCATGATGGAGCTCGGCCCGGTCCTCACCGGCATGGCCCTCGCCGGTCGTGTCGGCGCCAACATCGCTGCCGAGCTCGGCACGATGCGGGTGACCGAGCAGGTCGATGCTCTCGAGACGCTCGCCTACGATACCAACGCCTTCCTCATCGTGCCCCGCGTGCTGGCCGGCGGCATCATGTTCCCCATCGTGACTGCGTTTGCCGTTGCCGTCGGGGTCGTGTCCGGGTGGATCACCGCGGTCAACCTCCTGGATTTGTCGACGCCGGAGTTCTTCAAAGGGCTCAGGCTGTTCTATCAGTTCAAGGACGTGTGGTTCGGGTTGGTCAAGGCGGGCACCTTCGGGCTCGCCGTGACGCTCATGGGATGCTTGCAGGGGCTCCGCGCGCGTGGTGGCGCCCAGGGTGTCGGGCGTGCTGCGACCCGCGCGGTCGTGCTCGGCTGTGAATCCATTCTCGTGCTCGACGCCTTCTGGGCGATCGTGCTGCTCTGAGGCGACCCATGATCCTGTTCGAGGGCGTGTCGAAGGCGTTTGGGTCGAATCAGGTCCTCGACGGATTCTCGTTGGAAATCCCACATGGCCAGACCACCGTTATCCTGGGATATTCCGGATCGGGAAAGAGTGTCGCGCTCAAGCACATTGTCGGGCTCCTCACCCCGGACGAGGGACGCGTGGTCGTCGACGGATCGGTGGTGCATGAGCTGAAGCGGGACGAACTCGCCGAGCTGCGTCGCTCGATCGGGTACGTCTTTCAGTTTGCGGCGCTCTTCGATTCGATGACGGTCGAAGAGAATATCCGGCTCGGATTGGCCCGGCGTGATCTGAGCCCCGCAGAGATCGAAGAGCGGATTGTTGAGAGCCTTCGCCTCGTGGAGCTCGACGATGCTGGCCGGCTCCTGCCGGCCGAATTGTCGGGCGGGATGAGGAAACGGGTGGGGATCGCGCGGGCGATCGCGCTGAGACCGCGCTACATCTTGTACGACGAGCCGACGACCGGGCTCGACCCGGTGACGGCCGCCCTCATCGATCACTTGATGATCCGGGTGCGCCAGGAATCCGGCGCGACGGGAGTGGTAGTGACCCACGATATGCGAAGCGCCTACAGCGTCGCGGATCGGATCGCCATGCTGTACGACGGCGCCATCCGGCAGGCCGGCTCGGTGGAGGAGATCCGTGCGACCCGCGATCCCGTCGTCCGACAATTCATCGAAGGGCGACCCAATCTCCCGAGTGCAACGGTGTCTGCGCCGGGGCCTGGAGTGGGGCCATGAAGCGCACAAACGAGTTCATTGTCGGTGCAGTCATTCTCGTAGGATTGGTGGTGGTTATCGGCGGGGCGATCTGGCTCGGGCAGTATCGCATCGCCGGGCAGGAGCTCATCCACACCGCGCGGTTCCAAACTGTCGGCGGCATGGGGGTCGGCGCACCCGTGACGCTCCGCGGTGTCAGGGTCGGGCGGGTCGAGGCGATCCGCTTGGCCGAAGACGATTGGGTCGAGATGGACCTCCGGGTGATTCGCTCGGTCGACATCCCTGCCAACCCCGCCGTTATCGCCGCGTCGGCCAGTCTGTTTGGTGAATGGGCGGCGACCATCATTAGCCTAGACGAACCGCAGGACGATCCGGCGATTCAAACGCTGCTCGATGAGGCGGCCGCGCCAGGAGGCGGCGTGTGGCCGGGTGCGACTCTCCCGGACATCGGAAAGCTGACGGCCCAGGCGGGACGGATCGCCAACGACATTGCACTTCTCACCGGTCGGGTGGGCGCGATCTTCGATTCGAGCACCGTCACGGAGCTCCGGAGCAGCATCCGAGACTTCGTCGACGTCGCCGAGCAGCTGCGACGGTTCACCCGCGGGAAGATGGCTTCCTTCGACAGCATGACGTTTGACCTGAGCGATGGCACGGCAGACTTCGCCGCCGCCGCGCGCGATGCCCTTTTGGCGGCGGCACGTATTGATTCGGCAACGGCCGATGGGCTGGTGGCCGTCATCATGAATTCGGCGCGGGGTTCGTGCGACGACCTGGGGCGAGCGACTGCGGAGTTCCGCTCTCTCATTG
>JABDII010000281.1 GCA_013003805.1 Gemmatimonadales bacterium | reverse complement strand
CGCGTGGGCCGCTGTCTTCGCCCGCCGAAACTCGCGCACCGAAAGCCAGAGCCCAATCAGCACCGAGACAACCAGGGACCAGCCCCCGACACTGGGCCAGGAGGCGGCCCGGAAATTCAGTAGGCGTTTGCTCCCGATGACGGGCGGTTGGTAGCTCATGCCGGGCACCTTGATGGCCGCCGTCGGGTCGAGATTGTGGCCGTAGTTGAACCCCCAGAGCCAGAAATCGACCAAACCGAGGAGCGCCACGACGACGAACACTCCCACCCAGGCGTAGAGCAGCGAACGACGCCCTACCAGAGCCGCCACCAGTCCGAAGGCGAGGAGGGCGCCGCTGATCACGGGCATGTACTTGAGCTCCGGAATTGCGTCCGGAACGATTTCCTGCATCCCGATGTAGTGGTTCAAGCCGTTGATCAAATCGAGATCGTGGGGCTTCTGTCCCGTGATCTGATCGACCCAGATGTACATCCCCAATCCCTCGGGATACTGGGGCGCATGGAGGCCGATGTGCCAGAGCGGGAAGGCGTAGACCGCGGCGATGAGGAGCGCCGCGAGAGCGAGGACCCAGCGAGAGGAGCGCAGCATCATGAGAGGGGAGGGTTGGGCCGGAGGTGACGAGGGGGCGCCCGTGCGCCCCCTCGTTCCCTTTCCGGAGCCGACCATCAGCCCGGCGAGTTGAACGAGATGGGCACGGTCGAGCCACGGGGCGATACGCGAACGTACCCCTGCATCTCTTGGTGCAGCGCCGAGCAGAAATCGGTGCAGTAGAATGGGAACACCCCGGGCTTAATCGGCACCCAAACCAAGGTGCGCGTCTGGCCCGGCATGATGAGTAGCTCGGCAGTCCTGGCGCCGATGACCGCGAAACCGTGCGGCACGTCCCAGTCCTGCTCCAGGTTGGTCACGTGAAAGAACACCGAGTCACCCACCTGGATTCCCTCGATGTTGTCCGGCATGAAATGGGTCCGGATTGCGGTCATGCGGACGTGAACATTCCGGCCCTGGCGAACCACATCCACTTCACTCTCACTCTTGGTCGCATAGGGATCCGTGTTCTCGGACAGGTCGTAGGCCCGCACCTGGTTGTCCCGGATCAGTTCGGCCGGGAGTGCCTGCGCATAGTGCGGCTCGCCAATCGTGGGGAAATCGAGTAGCAACCGCATCTTGTCGCCGGTGATGTCGATGAGCTGCGCCGACTGGGTGAGCTCCGGTCCCGTTGGGAGATACCGGTCTTTGGTGATTTTGTTCAACGCGACGACGTACTTGCCCCATGGTTGACGGGTATCGCCACCGGGAATGCTCAGGTGCCCGATCGAGTAATAGGTCGGGATCTTGTCGACCACGGTGAAGTCTTCGAGGCTCCACTTGGTGATTTCCGACGAGAGGAACATCGAGGTGTAGGCGAACCCGTTGCCGTCGAATTCGGTATGCAGGGGCCCAAGCCCTGGGTCCTCGACCTCACCGGCGATGATCGATTCGTAGCGGAGAACCGGGATACCCGACACTTCTCCTTCAAAGTCCTCGTCCGCGATCGCTTGGATCATCTTCGAGAAGGAATGCACCGGGATCACGGCAGCGAGCTTTCCACCGGCAGCGATGAACTCACCCGTCGGGTCCACGTCCACACCATGCGGCGACTTGGGCGTCGGAAGGTAATACACCAGCCCGGGGCAGAGTGCGACGTTGGTCACCGTCACGCCCGACATCATTTCCGATTGGGCGA
This sequence comes from Gemmatimonadales bacterium, assembly GCA_013003805.1. Lineage (GTDB taxonomy): Bacteria > Gemmatimonadota > Gemmatimonadetes > Gemmatimonadales > GWC2-71-9 > JABDII01. The sequence continues at coordinate 632 of JABDII010000281.1, read as the reverse complement.
AGTGGCTCTGATCGATGTAGTTATGAGCGTAGCTGGCGGAGCGCTGTTCAGTATTGCCCCCTGCAATACACTCCTCAGCCCGCTGCCAGTGCACCGCGGCGATGAAGTCCTTGTCGTTCTGCGAGGCGTTCACCTCGAGTAGGGTATGCGCCTGCTCGCTGTTGTAGGATGTGAAGAACGACCAGCCATGCGACGGGCCCTTGCCCGAATGGGATAGGTCGTAGTCGAAGCCCGGCATCTCCACCTGGAACGCAAGCGACATGCGCCCCGTCGCCGAGTCCACCTTGGCGAAGCTCAAGAGGCCCGCAAAGTTTTCCTTATAAGTGCTAATGGGCACGTCACGCTGGGGGGTCGGCACACTGAACCGCGTCGCCGCGACGGTGTACTCAGTGTTTTGAGTCACGAACGGGGACGCATGGTTGCCCGCCGAGTTCGGGATTTCGAGGATCTCGACCGTCTCGAACGTCGTGAGGTCGATACGGGCAATGCGTGGCGTGTTGTTCTCGTTAATGAAGAGCCAGCGCCCGTCAGGCACACCATCCGTCTGGGACAGCTCCGTGTGGTGGGCGTCGCCCCAGGGGATATGCCCGTAGCTCGTCATCAGCATAGCCTTGGTCTGCTCGTTGTACCCC
>JABDII010000365.1 GCA_013003805.1 Gemmatimonadales bacterium | reverse complement strand
CTCCTCCCCGCACTGCAGGATTCCGATGCCAAGATCCGCAAGCATGCTGCCTGGGCCTTGGGAGAGATCGAGGATCCCCGCGCAGCCGACGCGCTCCTCGTGGCGCTGGCCGACGACGATGCCGAGGTTCGCCGCGCCGTCATTCACGGGCTCGGCGAACTCGATCTGCGCCAGGCGCCCGCTCGGTTGATGGACGCCTTACAGGATGTCGATCCCCAGGTGCGGCAGGCAGCGGCGCATACCCTGAGTCACATCGGAGACCCGCTCGCAGTACCCGCGCTGACCGCGGCACTCCAGGACACCGACGTGAAGGTGCGCCGCGCTGCCCTGATGGCGCTGGCCGACATGCCGAACGAGGCGGCGGTCAACGCGTTGCTCGAGGCGCTCAAGGACGCCGACCCACAGGTCCGGAAGGCAGCAGCCCAGGCGCTCGGCAAGCACGACTAGTCCATCCAACGTCGAGAGGTGAACGTGTCAGTTGTGCGGAGTCTCGCGATCATCGGCGGCATCGTTGCCGTTCTTGGAATCGCGCTGCCGCGTCTCGCGCCGGCCGGTGGAGCGGGTATGGGCCTCGCGGAGGCCGCCGCACAAACGCGAAATGTCCTGCCTACGGCACCGGCAGACACAGCGAGGGTTCGGGCCTTTCTCTCGAGCGTTCGCGGAGCCTCACCGCTGGTGTGCGGCCTTGCCGGCCGGGTCGTGGAAGGGCGTCATGGGTGGAGCCGTATTCAGCCGAGCCTCGGTGGTTCGGCCGGAGGCGGGGACGCCGCCGACCTGGCCCGCTGGGCCATGCGAGGGCGATTCGATGCGAGCGTGGTCGAACCGCTGGCGCGGGCACTGACCGACCCCGGCCCTTGTGTGCGGGCGATGGCGGCCCGGCTCCTGGGCAGGACCGAGAGCGCGGAAGCAGTCGCCCGGCTCCAATCTGCGCTCAATCACGCGGACGCCGAAACGCGAAAGGTAGGCGCTCTCGGATTGGGCATAGCGGAGAGCGAGGACGCGGTCCCACCGCTCGTTCGCGCGCTCGAGGATCGTGATGCGGGGGTCCGGGCTACCGCGGCCTGGGCCTTGGGAGAAATCGAGGATCGGGCGGCGGTGATGCCACTGGTATCCATCATGCGTGACGCGGACCGCTCGGTGCGCCTGAATGCGGTGTACGCCCTGGGGGAGATCGAGGATCCGCGGGCCAATGAACCGCTGGCTCGGGCGCTGGCGGCGGACCGGGACCCCGAGGTTCGGCGGGCCGCAGCGTGGGCGTTGGGCAATCTCGATTGATACCCCCGTCTTCTGGGGTAGACTCACCCAGCTCGGTGACGCTGTGACATAGCTCCACCGCCCGCCCGGTATGGCGGAATCCCGAACGAATTCATAGGTTAGCGGATGGTCTTCTTCGGGGTCCGGTCGTGACCGAGCGGGCGGTGGATGTGTCTGTCTCCCAACAGGATGATCCCATCCTGTTGGCCCTCCGCGATGCCACTATCGGGGACTATGAGGTCCTCGCCGAGTTGGGCCGAGGCGGGATGGCGGCGGTGTACCTGGCGCATGACTTGGCGCTCGATCGGAAGGTGGCCATCAAGGTCCTGTTTCCGGCCTTGCTGACCGGTGAAGGAGCGGCTGAGCGTTTCATGCGCGAGGCCCGGACCGCCGCCTCGCTGAATCATCCCAACATCATTCCCATCTACGCGGTGAAAGAGCACGAGTCGCTGCTCTATATCGTCATGCGGTTCGTCGGCGGCCGTGGCCTGGATTCCGTGCTGGAGGAACGCCCCACGCTCCCGATCCCGATGGTGAAAGCCATTCTGAACGAGGTTGGGGAGGCCCTCGGCTACGCCCATCGTCGGGGCGTCATTCATCGAGACATCAAGCCGGGCAACATCCTGCTGGACGAAGAGGGCCGCGCGGTGATCACCGATTTTGGGATCGCCAAGGTGTCGGCCGCCGACAGCATTACCCGAACCGGCGGCGTGGTGGGGACTCCCTCCTACATGAGCCCCGAACAGTGCACCGCGGGCGAGGTGACCGGCGCGTCCGATCAGTACTCGCTCGGCTTGGTTGGCTACGAGATGTTGACCGGTGACCGGCCGTTCACCGGCGAGAGCGTCATGCAGCTCATGTATCTCCGGTGCACCCAGGACCCCCCGCCAATTGCCGAGGCCCGGCCCGATTGTCCACCTGATCTGGCCAAGGCCCTGATGCGAATGCTACGGCGTGAACCTCAGAACCGGTGGGACAGCGTCGAGTCTGCGGTTGAGGCCGTCGGCAGCCCGCCGTCGGGGGAACGCGACGCGATTCGCCGGGAAATGGCGGTGCTTGCCGAGTCCGGGCAGTCTCGGCGGATCTCCATGGGCATCCGCACGCCAACCAGCCCGGTTCCGGCCACTAAGGAACAGGCCGTCACCGCTGGCGCCAAGCCCGCCCGCGGGCTCCGCACCCGCCAGCTGTGGCTTCGCTGGGTGGTGCCGGCGCTCGCCGCCGTCGCCGTCATCTCGTGGCTGGTCTTGCGGGGCTGGGGCGGGGGCCCGGCTATCCAAGCAGGACCGGCGTTCATCCTAGCACCCGAGGCCGTCGCGCCGTCCGGCACGACCGCAACTGTGGCAGCAGGTCTGGAGATCACCCCACCGTCGCTCACCCTCGACGCCGGCACAGCCGCGCCGCTCATCGCCCGGGCCACGGATGAAAGCGGCGATCTGCTGCCGGGTGCTGTGATCGAGTGGGAAACCAGCGACCCGGCCGTTGCCGGCGTTTCGGCTCTTGGGATCGTGACCGGACTCAAGGCTGGCCTGGCCATCATCACGGCGAGCAGCGGGGGCGTGGTTATCACCTCGACCGTCACGGTAAGGGCGTTACCGGCGGGCGTCCCGCGTGAGCCGGCGCCCGCTGCCAACGCGGCGGCGGTGCGTTCGATCGAGCTTTCGCCGTCGCTCGATTCGTTTCCGGTGGGCCGGGCCCAGCCGTTCGCGGTGGAGCTCCGCGATGTCGCCGGAAACGTAGTGGCCGGTCGCAGCGTGTCTTGGACTTCCAGCAGTCCGTCGGTCGCGACCGTGTCCTTAGACGGCGTTGTCACCGCGCTCGGCGAGGGGACAACTCGGATCACCGCCTCAAGCGAGGGCGTCTCCCGGAGTGCGACGCTCGTGGTGGTGCCGGTTCCGGTCGCTCGAATTGAGATCACACCGAACGCGCCGTCGGTGGCGGTTGGCGAAGCCATTCAACTGACCGCGGTGCTCCGTGACGGCAGTGGTCAACGCCTCCGCAGTCGTCCGGTTGACTGGTCTTCCGGCGCTCCCGGCATTGCCACTGTCTCCTTTGGTGGAAGCGTCACCGGTGTGGCGGCCGGCCAGGCCGAGATTATTGCCTCGAGCAGTGGGCGTGAGGCGCGGGCGGCTGTAATCGTTACTCCTGGTGAGCCGGCCCCTGAGGCCGCTCAACCGACCAGCGAGAGTATCGAAGCCGTGCTCACAGCGTTCGCTCGAGCTGTGGAATCCCGGGACATGACGCAACTCCGTCGAGCCTACCCAGGCATGACCCCAGACGAGGAGGAGGCATACCGGGGAATGTTCCGCTTGGTACAGGAGTTTGACTTACGGGTGGACCGTCCTATCGACATCCGGGGAACCTCAGCCTTCGCGACCGGCACCGCGCGGTACGTGGATCGCGGTTCGGAGCAGTCCTTTTCCTATCGCGCCACGCTGGATCTTACATCGAGCATCTGGCAGCTCACCTCAATCAGCTTCGCCCAGCAATAGCGGCGGGGGGGAAATGAATCGTTTTGCGCTCGGATTGTGTGCGGTATTGGCTCTCGCGCCACCCGCTGCTGCCCAGGAACTGCGCGATCAGATCAACGAGTTGTTCATCTTCGGCTCGGGCGAGGATCAGTTGTTCTTGGCCGGCACGGCGGACCCCAATAATCCCACCGGGATTCAGGCTCACGGGTCGCATTTTGTCCCCTCTGCGGTGTCGAGCAATGGGAGCCTAATCACCTTTCTGACGAGCGCCCTCGGGTCGAACATCGCCAATATCCCCATCAGCGCGACCAGCAGCGGTACCACCTTCCGGTTCAAGGCCGGAGTTCCCGTCCCGACCTCGACCTCCAGCGGACCCATCTTCGCCGAGCGGGCCCAGACGCTGGGACGCGGGCGCGTGTTGATCGGGGTCAGTGTGAGCCAGTTCAACTTCAAGAGCCTCCGCGGCGTGGATCTGAACGCGATCCGGCTCAACTTCACCCATCAGAACACCGATTTTCCCGGATGCGATAGCATCTTCGGCGGCGATTGCAGTGACCAGGGACTTCCGACGTTCGAGAACGATTTCATTCAGATGGACCTGGACCTGAACATCGACGTCCGGGCAGTGTCTTTCGTTATGACCTATGGCTTGTTGGATAGGGTCGATATCGGCGTGGCCCTGCCGATCATTACCACGTCGCTTCGTGGCCGGAGCGAGGCCCAGGTCGTCCCCTTCACGGAAAGCCAGGCCGCGCACTTCTTCGATGGCACGTTCACCGATCCGGACCTTTTTGCCTCGCGCTTCGTGGAAGGGTCGGCGACCGGGATCGGCGACCTCGCGGTGCGGGCGAAGGTCGCAGTCAGCGACGCGCAGCGCGCCAAGTTCGCCATCCTAGCCGACGCGCGGTTCGCCACCGGCAGCGAAGAGGACTTCCTCGGTTCGGGTGACTTTGCCCTTCGAGGCGTCGGGATTCTGTCGGCCCAGTTCGGGGCCTTCTCGCCCCATGCGAACCTGGGCTATCTCTATCGGGCGGGGAGTCTCACCAACGACGCGGTGCTGGCTACCGTGGGGTTCGATCAGCTGATGGCCCCTTGGGCCACGCTCGCGGTCGACCTGGTGTCGGAACTTCAGGTCGGAACCAATCGCCTAAAGTTGCCGGGGGAGGTGGTGATTCAGCAGCCGTTCCGGCGAACGATCCAACCTTCCACGATTCCCAATACGCGCGACGACATCGTGAATGCCTCGCTGGGCTTCAAATTCTTGACGTCCGCCGGCGTCTCCATCATCACCAACGCTATCTGGCCGCTCAACCGGGCCGGGCTCCGTCCGAACGTGGTCTGGACCGCGGCCCTGGAATACGGTTTCTGACGACCATACACCCTTCCACTCCCGGGAGACCGATGGACCAATCGTCGAACAGTGCGACGGAACGAACGGCAATGTGTGGTCTGGCGAAGGCGAGCTACGACCGGTGTTGCGCCGTGCCGGACTTCTTCCCGTCGTTTTACCAACACTTTTTCACCACGCGCCCCGACGTGAGACCTTTGTTCGCCAAGACGGACTTCCGGCGGCAGCACAACCTACTGCGCCACGCCCTGAGTCTGTTATTGATCTATCCGAACAAGCCCGAGGCCGAGGGGCGGAGCCTGCTCAGGCGGGTGGCCGAACGCCACAGCCGAGCCGACTTGGCCATCGACCCGTCGCTTTATGAACCGTTCATCGACGCCCTGATGCTGACGGTCAAGCAGCATGATCCCGAATTCTCTCCGGAGATCGAGGCGGCATGGCGAGCGACGGTGCAGCAGGGTGTTGAGTACATGATGTCCAAGTACTAGCGGGCTGCCCCGAGGCGCACGACTGACTGGGGAGTTGGCCCCTGGGGCAGGCGCGTGTATTTTGGTTTCTTCCCACTCCAAGGGTAGTTTGAGCGAGCGGACGCGAACCTGATCGACGGAGGTTGGTTCTCATGGCAGAGAGGAAGCACCGCGACCGCCGTCAACTCTATGCGCGAGTGCGTCCGCTCTATTCCGTCCAGTATCGGGAGCTCGACCCGTCGCGGTGGTACAAGTTGAGCCCAGTAGGTATCTCGCCCGACGGTCATTTCTGGATCGTCGATTACGGACTCAAGGTCTACGCCTCGAGGAAACACTTCGAGATCACCGACCGCATCCCCGACCCGTTCGCGGCTCCCTGACGCGCGACCGACCCAGGATCTTCCAGCAATACACCACCTGAGAATCCGTAGTCAGCGCCGAGGTTCGCTGGTCAACCGTGCTATCGCGGTGCGGGACTCCTCCACGAACGGTTCGAGTTCCGGGTCCGGGCTCCGCCACGCGTTGATCACGAAGGAAAACGCCGCGATGGCATCGTCGACGTTGCCCAGCCGCTCGTGGATGCGACCGCGCTCGAGCGCGACCAGGACCGCCTCGGCGGGCGGGCCGTGTTGCAGATGGAAGGGCATGCGATCGAGCAGCTCCACCGCTTCCCCGTGTCGGCCCGAGGCAGCGAGCAGCCGGGCCCGGGTGTGTTCCTCGTGATAGCAGCTGTAACAGGGCCACGTAGGGAGCGCCTCGAGTAGCTCGAGTGCCCCGGCGGAATCTCCTCGGGCCACCGCCAGATGGGCTCGGGCGGCGGTGCCGAAGTAGGTGGCGACGGCAGCGGTTTGCGGTGTGCCTGCGGCTTGGAGGGAGTCCCACCAGCCGACGGCCTGCCTCAGCGATGCGGTGTCTCGTGACGCGGCCCAGAAGGGGAGCGCACCGTAGATGCCCGACCAGTATCGATCGCGCAGGTATTGGTCGAACACCGCCCGAGCAGTGTCGGGAGGAACCGCGCCCCACCGGGCGAGTTCCGCGAAGATAGCGGTGATGCTCGTGTCGGTGACATCGTAAGCCTCCCTTAGATGTCCTCGAAAGCTCAACGACTGCGCCAGGCTCACCCGGGCGGCGGTCGTATCTCCCTCTCTTCCAGTGGCCCAGGCCCGGGCCACCCGTGAGGCGGTCTCGGCGGAGTCGGGCCACCACTTGAGATCGTACCACACTTGGTAGAACCCTTCGGTGGATAGGCCCTCCACGAGTTGCTGCACCTCTTCGGTTCCCGCCCTGCCGGGATCGAGCAACTGAGCGGTCACCGACTCCACCTCGGTCAGCTCGCCACTGCCCCCGCGTGCCAGATGCGCTTGGACGATGGGGCGCGCCGCATCCGGTCCCTCAAGCAGGAGCGTCAGCTCGGCGAGATGCTTGTACGCCGGGACAAAGGCCGAGTCCAAGGCGACGGCTCGGGCAAAAGCCCGAAGCGCATCCTCGGGCGTGGCTCCCAGATAGGGCCGGTGATAGCGGACCTCGCCCAACTTGTACCACACCTGAGGATCCAACGGGTACTCTTGGACCGCGTATTCGAGCGTCGTGAAGATACGCCGTGCTCGGGTCCAACTCGCTGAGTCCCCGACGAAGCTGCTCATGGCACCGTCGAGCGAGTCGGCCACGACCAGCAGGCTCTCCCGGCGCGCCAACCCGTGGTTAAACGCCCCGGCGCGAAGCAGCGACTGGATGTACTCGGGGTCGTAGTGCACACTCCAACCGATGGAGTAGGCCCTCCGGTTGTGCGCCAGGGCGAAGGTGCTATCCAGCTCGATGGCGCGTTCGTAGTAGTGCTTGGCGGAGTCCAACTCGAATCGGCGATAGTGCTGCTCCCCGCGGAGGAACTCCTTGAGCGCCGCTGGTGACGACGCGCCAAGGGAAGCGAGACGCCACACGCCGAGTGGACGACGCTGGCTGAGCTCGCCCATGATCCTGAGCGCGAGCGAGTCGGCCAGGCGGTCCACCCGGTCGGCGAGATCCCGGTAGCTGAACTCGGCAATGATTTCTCGCGACACCGCGTTGTACAACGTTGCGGCCACGCGAGCCGAGTCATTACCGGCCGCCACCAGCCGTCCGTAGACCACCAGACCGGCACCCAGGTTGGCCCCCAGCTCTGCGGCCGCCCGTGGCTCGGTCCGTCCGTTCCACTCCTTGATGACCGCACTGGGCGAGACCGTCTTGAGTGGGCCTGCTCCGTCGAGGCTGGCCGAGAGCAGGTCTACCATACCCTCACGCCAGGTGTCGAGCTTGGCGCCGAGCACGTCGAAGGGCGCGACTGCGATGACGTCGGGATCGAGATCCGGGGAGGAACGTGATTGGTAGATGCCGATCGCGACGGCGCCGAGAGCCAACACCGCGACGAGCGGCACCATAAGCCGGCGTCCGCGCCACCTCGATGCACCGGCGGTAATTGGTGCACTGGTCAGGGTGGTGCCCTTGGTCGGCGTCGCCAGTGCCTCGAGCTCGGCCGCCAGCTTCTCCGCGCGCTGGTACCGATCTGCCGGATCCTTCTCGAGGCACTTCATGACTACATCGGCCAGGGCTGGAGGGAGATCCGAGCGATGTTTCGAGACCGGGACCGGGGTCTGGGTCACGTGTGCCGAGAGGATCGACTGCGGGGAGAGGTCCACGAACGGGGGGCGACCTGTCAGGATCTCGTAGGCCAACGCGCCGATCGAGTAGATGTCCGTGCGATGGTCGACGTTGGGATCGGCGGCCGCCTGCTCGGGCGAGGTATAAGCCGGGGTTCCGATGGAGAGCCCCCCGGTGGTGAGCGTTTCCGACTTGGCGGCCTCGTGCAGCGCCTTGGCTACTCCGAAGTCCGTTACCAAAGCGTGCTGGCCCGACAAGAGGATGTTGCCGGGCTTGATGTCCCGATGGACCACGCCGTGTCCGTGGGCGTAGGCCAGAGCGTCCGCGATATCGCGCAGAATCCGGACGCAATCGTTGACCGGCAGAGGGCCCTCCCGGACCACCCGTTCCCGGAGCGATTCCCCTTCGATGAGTGGCATCGCGTAGTAGAGAAAGCCCCCGGCCTCGCCCGACTCGATGAGAGTCACGATGTGGGGATGGGCCAGATTGGCCGCGATCTGGATCTCGCGGAGGAACCGATCCGGTCCGACGCCGGACACGAGTTCGGGGTGGAGCACCTTGAGTGCGACCTTGCGGCGGTGCTTCAGGTCCCGGGCCAGGTATACCGTGGCCATACCGCCGGTACCGAGGGTGCCTTCGATGGCGTAGCGGTCAGCCAGAACGGATTGGAAGCGGCGCAATTGCTCGGCCGCTTTGCCTCTCAGGGCCACGGAGCATGCTCCGGTCGTAGTCGCTGCGATGCGGCAGGAACCATACGATTTCGGCGTCGCATGGGATGCTGAAATGTCGCGCCGCGAGAGGGATTAGGGAACCGGGAAACGGTTGGCCGAGTCATCTGCGAGGATGAGTGCCACGGTGCGTTTGATCGGTCCCCTCCCTCCGAGCACTTGGCCTACCGTGGTATGTCTCAGCCAACGGTCCCTCCGCCATGCTCGCTCGCGTGTTCTCTGCCGCGGTACTCGGCATCGACGCCTATCTGGTCGATGTCGAGGCCGATATCAGCAACGGTCTCCCGTCGTTTTCCACCGTCGGGCTGCCGCAGGGCGCTGTAAAGGAAGGCCGTGAGCGCGTGGGTGCGGCGCTGGGCAACGCTGGTTTCGACTTCCCACTGAAGCGCACCACCATCAATCTCGCCCCGGCCGACATCCCGAAGCAGGGTTCCGCGTTCGACCTTCCCATCGCCTTGGGCATTCTGGCCGCGAGCGCCCAGGTACCGTCCGAGGTGCTCGAGCGCCACGCATTCGTGGGCGAGGTGGGGCTCGAGGGCGGGCTTCGTCCGGTCCGGGGTGCGCTTTCCATGGCGCTGGCTGCCCGGGAGGCGGGACTCACGGGCATGGTGCTGCCCATTGCCAATGCGGCCGAGGCGGCGGTGGTCGAGGGCTTCGAGGTGCGGGGAGCGAGGACGCTGCTCGAGGTGTGCGGATTCTTGGCGGGCGAGCGCCCGCTGGTACCGCACCGGGTCGACCTCGAGGCCCTCATGCGGGAGCGCGCGGCGGATCAAGTCGACTTTGCCGAGGTGAAGGCGCAGCATGCGGCCAAGCGTGCACTCGAGATCGCCGCCGCCGGCGGTCACAACGTCCTGATGATCGGGCCGCCCGGGGCGGGGAAGACGATGTTGGCCCGTCGCCTTCCGACCATCCTGCCGAGCATGTCGCTCGAGGAGGCGCTCGAGACCACCAAGATCCATAGTGTGGCGGGAACGCTCCGGCCCGGCCATGCCTTGTCCGCGGTGCGACCGTTCCGCTCACCGCATCACACCATCAGCGATGCCGGGCTCATCGGGGGCGGCTCGCATCCGCGGCCGGGTGAGGTGAGCCTGGCGCACGGCGGGGTCCTATTTCTGGACGAGCTGCCCGAGTTCCGGAAGAACGTGCTCGAGGTGATGCGGCAGCCTATGGAGGATGGGGTAGTGACGCTCAGCCGAGCGGCGATGAGCCTCACCTATCCTGCGCGGTTCATGCTGGCCGCGGCGATGAATCCCTGCCCGTGCGGGTACTTTGGCGACGCGAACCGTACTTGCCGTTGCGGGCCTCTTCTGGTGGAGCGCTACCGGTCGCGTGTGTCGGGTCCGTTGCTCGATCGGATCGACATTCATCTGTCGGTTCCGGCCGTTGCCTATCGCGATCTTGCGGACCGGAAGCCTGGCGAGCCGAGTGCCGTGATTCGGGAACGGGTGGAGTCTGCCCGCCGCCGGCAGCGCGAGCGTTTTGAGGAACAGGCGGGGGTGCACGCCAACGCCCACATGGCGCCGCGTGACATGCGCCGCCATTGCCGCATCACCGATGGGATCGACGCGCTGCTCAAGACCGCGATCACCAAGCTTGGCCTCTCGGCGCGGGCGTATCATCGGGTGCTCAAGATCGCGCGGACGATTGCCGACCTGGCTGGTGCCGAGGAACTCGACACCGAGCATGTAAGCGAGGCGATACAGTATCGCAGTTTGGACCGGGGGGTGGCCCGCGTCTGATGTGATAGAGCGGGCCCGCCGTCTCCTCAGGCTCCGGCATTACAGCCGGCGGACGGAGGAGGCCTACCTTGGCTGGATCCGCAGGTTTCTGACCCATCATGGCGCGCGGCACCCTGCCGCCATGGGTGAGGCGGAGATCAATGCCTTTCTGGGCAAATTGGCGGAGCGGGGGGTGAGCGCTTCGACCCAGAATCAGGCGTTGCAGGCGCTCTTGTTCTTGTATCGTGAGGTACTCGAGGCGCCGCCTGGCCGGTTGAGCCGGGTGGTTCGGGCCAAGCGGCCGGTCAGGTTACCGGTGGTGCTGACCCGGGCGGAGGTGCGATTCGTGTTGCGCCATCTTCGGGGGACCAACCGTCTGCTGGCGGCTCTCCTGTACGGAAGTGGCCAGCGGTTGCTCGAGGGTTTACGGCTTCGGGTCAAGGACGTCGATTTCGGGGCCAACCAGATCGTGGTACGCTCGGGGAAGGGCATGAAGGATCGGGTGACCATGTTGCCCCAGATGTTGAGGCGGCCGTTGGA
>JABDII010000261.1 GCA_013003805.1 Gemmatimonadales bacterium | reverse complement strand
GACTTGTCTGCGTTACTGGGAAAACCGACCAAAGTGAAGAAATGGCTTGCTGCCTCCTTAGAAAAGACAATGAGGCTTCAACTGAACCCGCCCGCTGAATTGCGAGCGATGTCTGCCCTAGCCGGGCCTGACTGGACAAGACAATAAGGCTTCAACTGAGCCCGCCGGCCGAACTGCGAGCGATGTCTGCCCTAGCCGGGCCTGAGTGGATAAAACAGCAAAGCTCGGGCCGAGGTCATGAGGGATTTTGAGGACAACGCCGAACCAGGCGCTGCACCGGACGGCAATTCCGCTACGCTCCATTCCCGCCGGTGAGCTTCGTCGTTAGGCGGCGTCGATACGTGAGAGTTGTTCTTCTATCGATCGGAGTCGCGGTCGCAGTCAGACCTGCGATGCTGTGGATTCCTGCTTGGACCGCGGCGGCAGCTGGAACTACGAAGCCGAACAATGCGAGTATGCGGTGTCCGGGGAGGAAATCCTACTGGAAATGCGTGCAGGATATGCTGGCGCACACCATAGCTGATTCGGACTCGGTTCTTGACGAGACTGCACGGTAGGGGGGTAATCACCGACCTCAAGCTTATCAGGCGTGCGTTAACTCAAGTAACCGGCTGAAGCGGTTGGCATCCTTGGGCCGCGTAGTGACGGGAATAGTGCCAGCGCGTATCAGCGCTGGCTGGCGCTGGTGAGCGTTGGGGAAGGGAAAACCCCGCAAAGACTGGCACGCACCGGCGCTGGCTGGCGCCAGTTTTCAGCTTTGGGAGCAGGAGGTCCCCGGTAGAGGACTCACACCGTGCGAATGACCCGCGGCGTTCGGTATGAAGCCGCCTGACGGCGCCTTCAACGCGAATCCGGGCGCCACGATCTTCGAACGCCTGGTACAGGTTGCACGCCCGAATAGTACCTGCCGAGCGCTCTTACGGCACAGATAGATCGCTTGACGAGGCTCGTTAGGACTCCCATCGTTCGCACCAGTAGTGACGAAGATGTCGGGGCAGCACGATGGGAGGCGGACAAAGGTGATGAGGCGAGTCCTGAAGGTGGTGACGTGGGTCGCCGTGTTGCTCATGGGGATGCTCGCACTTCTTACCGGTTGGTTCCTGACCCTGCCGACGCTCCCTTCGGACGTCTACGACGTGCTTGGGTCGCCATCCGTCGATGGCCTGTACGCTGCGTCGGCGGATAGCGCTCAGGCCTGGGCCCAAGCGGTCGCCCGAGACCTCGGTCTCCCGTCCGTTTCCCTGGCGGTCGGCGTGGACGGGGAAGTCGTGTGGGCGTTAGCCTTCGGCCTAGCGGACATCGATGACGGTATAGGTGCCTCGGTCAACACACCGTACCGCATCGGCAGCGTCTCCAAGGCCGTGACCTCGGTAGGGCTAGGACGCCTGGTCCAGGACGGCCGCATCGACCTGGACGCGCACGTGCGGACGTACGTGCCGACGTTTCCCGAAAAGCGGTGGCCCGTGCCCGTCCGGCTGCTTGCCGGACACATGGGAGGGGTGCGCCACTACACGAGTGGTTTCGGCCGCACGTTCCTGAAGGAGACCTTCAACCGGGAGCGCTATGACTCGGTCATCGATGCGCTGGAGATCTTCGAGGACGACCCGCTGCTCTACGAGCCCGGCACCGGATTCCAATACAGCACCCACGGCTACACCCTCCTGAGCGCCGTCCTCGAAAGCGCCGCCGGCCAAGCGTATCTGGCGTTCATGGACCAGGCGGTCTTCGCGCCCTTGGGCATGGAGCGCACGGGGCCGGATGACGGGACCGCCACCGATCCGCTGCCCGCGGTCCCGTTGCACATGGACAAGTTGATCGTTCCCTTACTTGTCCAACTCGGAATACCAGCAAAACTGCTCGGGACGCGGTATGTTCGACCGCCGGATGCCGACCCGAGCTACAAGTGGGCAGGGGCCGGTCTCCTCTCCACCGCATCCGACCTGGTGCGCATGGCCAACGCCCTCATGAGCTACGAGTTCCTGGACAGCGCTACAGTGGAGCTTCTGTGGGCGCCGCAGCGACTACGCGACGGCTATATGAACCCCCAGCGATACGGGATGGGCTGGCGCATCGACCGAGAAGCGGAGCTCTTGGGTCTGGCCGATTCGGTCCGGGTGATTCACCACGGCGGATCGTCGCCCGGTGGCTCCGCCTTCCTCCTGCTAGTGCCGGAGGCCGATGTGGCGGTAGCCGTGCTCACCAACGTGAATCACCTGTCGCAACCCGGGCCGATGCGCCTCGCGGCCTATCGGATCGCGGGGGAGTTTGTGCGAGCGCGGGAGCAGATTGAGTAGGTCGCCTAATTGCAAAGTCGGTTCCCGTCTCGCTGCAATGCCCGCCGGTGAGCTTCGTCGTCCGTCAGCGCGCAGGCTTGCGAGAGCGGACTCTTTCGAATCGTGATGCCAGCCATCAGCCATCATTCCTTCGGGGACTTGTGCGATCCACGCATGCCGTGAAGAAGTGGCTCAAGCGCCTCATCTTCGGCGGCGGAATCCTGATCGTGGCTCTCGCCTTCCTCGTCCTGATGGTGAGTCTCGTCGTACGGCAGGTTGCCGTTCGCAGGGCAGAGCGGGACTTTCCTCCGCCGGGCCGACTCGTCGAAATCGATGGTCGGCTCTCCCACATCGACTGCAGCGGAAGCGGCTCCCCGACGATTCTCCTAGAATCGGGGCTGGACGACCGGGGATCCTGGTCCTGGGCTGGCATCCAGGACGAACTGTCCCAGATCTCCAGGGTCTGCGCCTACGACCGGGCGGGCATGCTCTGGAGCGAGCCGCGGAAGGGTCCGCGAGACGCTGAGCGGATCGCCGATGAGCTGCACGCCATTCTCGCCGCGGCATCGGAAGCTCCGCCATACGTGATGGTTGGGCACTCACTGGGAGGGCTGCTGGTGCTGGTCTACGACGAGCGGTATCCGGGCGAGGCTCTGGGCTTCGTCTTTGTCGACGCAGCTCACCCGGAGCAGGAGCGTCGGTTTCCCGGCGAGGTCCAGGAGCTGATAGCAAACGCCCGGCCGGATCCGCCCTGGCTCTTTAGGATCCTTGCTCCGTACCGGATCTTCGCCGGCGAGCGCCCGACCCCCAGGACCGCCTACTGGTGGCGCAGCTTTCCCGAAGGCGTCCTGCGGGAGTCTGCCGCGGCTGACGCTAGCTTCGAGCAGGCGGCCCGCACAGGCTCGCTTGGGGATCGCCCCTTGGTCGTTCTTACCGCAGGCGTCACCCCGACCATGCCCGGCGTCTCCGATGAGGGCAACGCCGCCATGCGTCGGATCCTTCTGGAGCTTAAAGAGGAGTTGGCAGGGCTTTCCACGAACTCAGACCACCGGATCGTCGAGGGTGCCGGGCACTATGTCCACCGAGATCGGCCGGAGGCAGTGGTCGCGGCAATATGGGACGTGGTGAGGGCCGTGCGCGAAGCAGGGCCGGTCCGGAGCGGGGCAGCCGAGGATAAGCGTTAAGGTGATCCGTATTCTCCCGGCAGACTGCGATTCGTGGTCGTGCAAGCGCGTGCCAGTGACGACGAATCCTTCTTCTGACGATTCCCTCGACACCGCCTAGCGTCGTAAGACCACGCGGGGGTTGCCCTTCTCTCGAATGGGCCTGGGTGGACTCGCGTTGGAAGCGTCGTCAAACGCTTTCATACCGAACTGCGCGCCGTGAGGCGCGCTGTGACGCATCACCACCGACCTCACGCTTATCAGGCGGTGCGCATGTGACCCAGATCCCGACACTTCGCCGTGATTTCAACGACCGACCACGTGATTTGCCGACATCGAATGCTGAAAAAGTCGGGATTTGCCGGGATCAATCGACACCGCGATCGACACCACGGCCAGGGGCTGCGTTCGCATCTGGAGCACGGTCCTGCGAGCGTCTTATGCTGCGACCTCTGGCAGCGATCTCATTTCTCACGGATCGCTCGGGGCC
>JABDII010000256.1 GCA_013003805.1 Gemmatimonadales bacterium | reverse complement strand
GCGTTGCACTTCTCCACCCCGGTGAACCCGGTGGCGATCTCCTCCAGCCGCGTAAGACGCTTGACGTAGGTCTCGAACGCTTCACGACGGGCGCCGGGCCGTGAGCCGCTGATCGCGTCCGCTGCCTGGACGAGCACCGACTCGGTGCTTTCGTGCGGTACGTCATCGTGGTGCGCTTGAATACAGTTGATAATGGGGTCGCTCTCCCCATGTTTTCGGGCGACCTCCACCCCGAGCTCCACATGGGTTCCCTCGCTGTCGTAGGTCAGCACCTTGCCGATATCGTGCAGGAGGGCTCCACGCTTGGCCAATTGGACGTCGCAGTGCAATTCAGCCGCCATCATACCGGCGAGCCACGCGACTTCTTTCGAATGTTCCAGGATGTTCTGTCCGTAGGACGTACGATATCGCATGCGGCCTACCAACTTGATGAGCTCCGGATGGAGGCCGTGGATGCCGGTATCGTATGCTGCTTGCTCGCCGAGCTCCACCAGCTCTGTCTCGAGCTCACCCGTCACTCGAGCCACGATTTCTTCGATTCGTCCAGGGTGAATACGCCCGTCTGCGATCAATGCCTCTAGGCTCCGCCGGCCGATCTCTCGACGGATTGGGTTGAAGCAGGATATCACTACCGTGTCGGGCGTATCATCGATGATGACGTCGACCCCGGCCGTGGTCTCGAAGGCTCGAATGTTCCGTCCTTCGCGGCCGATGATGCGACCCTTCATCTCGTCACTGGGCAGCGTGACCGCTGCGACCGTCGACTCGGCGGTGTACTCCGCCGCGAGTCGCTGAATTGAAATGGAGATGATGCGTTTGGCGTCCCGCTCGGCGGAGCGGCGAGCTTGGTCCTTGATATCTCGGACCAAGGCGGCAGCTTCACTCCGTGCCTCATCCTCGACCTCTTGCAAGAGTTCGCGCCGGGCATCGTCCGCGCTCATCCCAGCCGCCTCTTCGACCTTCCGCCGGTGCTCGAGCACGAGATGCTCGATTTCCGATTCTCGTCCCTCGAGCCGGCGCAACCGCTTTTCAACCGACTTCTCGCGCTCCGCGAGGCTCTGGTCGCGAGCCTTCACGGCCTGGGACCGTTCCCGGATCTCGCGGCCCTCCTGCTCGGCTTGGCGCTCGGCTTCCTTCAGCTCCTTTCGCCGGGACTCGGTCTCCCGCTCCAACCCTTGGCGGAGCTCCATGACCTCCATTTTCCCGCTGAGCACCGCCTGTGACTTGGTGGTTTCCGCGCTCTTCTCCGCGTCCGCGAGGAGCTTCCTGGCCTCGATCCGGGCGGTGTGCAGGAGGCCGGTGCCCAGACGTCGCTGACGCCGTGCGTAGAAGAACGTGCCAACCGCGAAGGCCACCAGCCCTGCGAGAACGCCCCCGAAGAGGGACACGAGGAGGGATTGCGACATGGGATCTATCTCCAACGCGGCGCCTGCGCCGCGGAATTGTTACCTCTGTCAGCCGTGGGTCCGCTGATGATCAGGCCCGCTTTGCGGGCGGGATCAGCCGGCCGATCTCGTCGGCGAGCACGGTCATGCGCGCGGCCATCTCGCGGTCGCCACGCCGGGCCTGGAAGAGCTCATCTGTGATCGACAACGCAGCGAGAATAGCCGCCTTGTGCGATTCCACGAGGGGAGCAGCTTCACGCACTCGCCCAAGGGCCGCGTCGACATAGGACGCCACTTCCTTCGTATATGCGGGTGGCAGCTCCGAGCGGACGGTGTAGGACTCGCCGCCGATCGTCACTTCCACCGCGTGTTTTGCTTCAGTCACGCCGCACCGTCCTCCGAGGCCCGCTCCAGAAACGCCAGGCGGCCCGACATCGTTTGGACTTTGGTCTTGGCCGCCTCGATCCGTTGCCGCAGCGCTTGATTCTCAACTTCGAGGTCCACCACTCGCTGGCGAGCCTCCAGCACTTCCGGGCCGGACGCACCCTTCCCTTTCCCTTTCCCTTTCGCCGCCTTGAGATCGCTCTCGGCCTTCAAGGCCCGATGACGCCACTGTGACACCTCATCCGAGAGGCGCTCCACGAGCCTCTCGAGCTTGGTCAGGACAACGGCATCAGGCCGTTCATAGGAATCGAGATCACTCATCATCTGCTCCACGCCGCACGATCCCCAGTTCAGTCTTCAGGGCAACCCGAATTCGCTCCGCCGCCTCATCCACCTCGCTGTCTCGCAAGGTGCGCTCCGGCGAACGAAAGGAGAAATGGAATGCCACTCCCCTCGTCCCCTCTGGCAAATCGGGTCCCCGATACTCGCTCAGCACCTCAACCGCTTCCAGGAGCGGAGCGCCCGCCCGTTCGACGACCTGGCGGACGCGCTCCACGGTGAGGTCGGCGGGCACCACGAGGGACAGGTCACGGGTCGATGCGGGGGTCGCCGGGAGTGACGCGAACCGGGGGTCGGGGCGTGGTGTCGGGTCGACCTCGATCTCGAATCCGAACACCGGCGCCGCCCAGGGTGGCGCATCACCGAAGAGTCGCATCGCACGGCCTACGACATTGCCCCCCTCAGTGCAGGCAACCCATGCTGCCCCGTCAACTTGCACGGTCGCCGAAGGATGCGCCAGGGCGACCGCGCGCTCGAAGAGCCCCTTGAGATCCCACACATCCGCCTGCCCCGGATCGCCCGACCAGTGCCGAGGTTCGTGAGCGCCCGTCAGCACCCCGGCGACATGAAGGGCTTCGGCCGGAGTGTTCCCGCGCGCGGCCATGGCGAAGACGGTACCGATCTCGAACAGGCGCACCTCCGACGCGCCGACCGACCAATTGCGCTCGACCTGACGCAGGAGACCCGGCAGCAGTCGCCGTCGGAGGTAGCCTTCCTCCTGGGAGATGGGATTCAAGACGCCGACACTTCCCTCTTCGCCGCCACCGTCCATCGGGAACGAGACGACTTCGAACAGGCCGGCTGCTGCAAGACCGTCGCGCAGATGATCACACACGATTTCGGCCGGGGCGTCCGGTACCGTCCCGACGCGGAACGGACGCAACTCTCCCGGGAATGCATCATACCCATGAAGGCGGGCGACTTCTTCAACCAAGTCGATCTCACTGATGAGATCCGGACGCCAGCCCGGGACGTCGACCGCCAGACGGCCGTCGTCCGGCTTCGCCACCACCGTGGCGCCAATGGCCACGAGATGGGCCTCGATTTCTCGCCAGGACAGCTCGACACCGAGTACTTGAGCGACGCGTGCGGGTCGCAGGAAGATCCTGGGTGGATGGCTCGGTGCAGGCCAGAGGTCGACCGGCTCCTCGCTCAGTGTGCCTCCGGCAGTGGCGAGAATGATCTCGAGGCAACGCCGGAAGGCGTCGGGCGCGCCCCAGAGGTCCACACCGCGCTCGAAGCGGTAGCTTGCCTCGCTGCTCATCTCGAGCGCTTTCCGCGTGTGCCGTATCCTCGACGGATTGAACCAGGCGCACTCGAGAAAGAGGTCGGTCGTCTGATCCGAGACCTCGCTGTCTCCCCCTCCCATGACCCCGGCAACCCCGATCGCGCCGCCATCGTCGGCAATCACGGTCATCTCCGGCTCGAGGCGCCGCTCCTTGCCATCGAGGGTCACGAGCGTCTCACGGGGAGCTGCAGCACGGGCCCGCACACTTGGTCCCCGGAGTTTCTCCAGGTCGTAGGGATGCATCGGCTGCCCGAACTCGACCATGACGTAGTTGGTGGCGTCAACGATGTTGTTGATCGGCCGCATTCCAATCGCCTCGATCCGCTGCGCCAGCCATGCGGGGGACGGCGCGACCGTGACCCCACGGACCACCGCGGCCAGGAAGCGGGAACACCCCTCGGGATGCTCGATGCCCACGCGCACCCCGTCCACCGTTGCGGCAGCTCCCTCCCGACGCGGTGTAGCGGAAGGAGGTCCACTCGAATCCGGAATGGCCGGGAGGCGAAACGGAGTCTGGTATGAGGCGGCGAGTTCGCGTGCCACCCCTTTGTGCCCAAGGAGGTCAGGACGGTTCGGGTTGACTTCGATCTCGATCCGATCGTCGCCGACGAGGAGCACATCCAGCAAGGCGGTTCCAGCGGGCCGGTCGGTTTCGAGTTCCAGGATTCCCTCGTGGTCTTCACCCAGCCCGAGCTCGCGAGCCGAGCACAACATCCCGTGAGAGACTTCGCCGCGAATCTTACGTTTCGCGATCGTGAGGCCGCCCGGCAGGACCGCACCGACGGGGGCGAAAGGATACTTCGCGCCCGCGCGGACGTTCGGTGCCCCACAGACCACCGACTGGTGCTCGGGACCGCCGTCATCGACGAGACACAGATGGAGTCGATCCGCATTGGGATGCGGCGTGACCTCCGCGACTTCCCCCACGACCAACTCGGAGAGTTCGGCGTGCAGGGGCTCCGCACCCTCGACGGCGGCACCTAACATGGTGAGCCGTTCGCTGAGGTCGTCGAGCACCAGCGGCTGTCGCAGGAAGTCCTCTAACCAACGGCGCGATACGAGCATGGTTCACACACCGAATTGGGAGAGGAAACGCATATCGCCGTCGAACAGCATGCGAATGTCGGGAATGCCATAGCGCAGCATGGCAATCCGATGTGGCCCCATGCCGAAAGCATAGCCTGTGTACCGCTCCGAATCGACGTTACAGTTCTCGAGGACAGCCGGATGCACCATGCCACACCCGAGAATCTCCATCCACCCGCTACCCTTGCATGCGGGGCAGCCTGATCCGCCGCACAAGAGGCATCCGATATCCATCTCCGCGGATGGTTCCGTGAATGGGAAGAAGGACGGCCGGAACCGTACCCGCGTGGCCGGCGAGAAGAAGTCGTGGGCAAAGTGGAGCAAGGTGGCCTTGAGATCCACGAAGCTGATGCCCTCGTCCACGGCCAGCCCCTCGACTTGGGAGAACGCCGGCGCGTGTGAGGCGTCGAACGTGTCCTTCCGGTAGACCAT
>JABDII010000225.1 GCA_013003805.1 Gemmatimonadales bacterium | reverse complement strand
GGCTTATGATGCCGCGAGGTCAGCGAATCGATGGCGGTCGCGTTGACAACGGTCCCAGCCGAGATCGTCGGCCCCGAGCGTGACGGCGTCGGAGCGGGATCACGCGCCGGCGGTGTCGGGGTGGGCTCGGGCGCCGCCCGTGTCGGCGGAGGGGCCGGCGTCGGCGCGGGCTGGGTAGCGGGGGTCTCCGTCGGGAGGTCGCCGAGTTCCGCCAGCGTGTCCACCGGCGCCAACTCGAGATCCCGGCTCAGGCTATCGGCCAGGGCCGTTTCCGCGTCACTGTCGGCCCGACCGCATGCCGCCACGGCAACCAGCGCCACCATGAGCAGCAGTCGTTTCATCATGCCTTCCTCCTTCATAGGCGTTTATTATCACTGGGCCGAACGCCCAACCTGTTCCCATTGTCTATGCGCGAGCTCAAAACCGTCCTTCCCTACCTTCGACCCTACCGATGGACCTTCGCCGGTGGGCTCGTACTCGTCCTGGTCTCCAACTACTTCCTGACCCTGGGCCCCAAGTTCCTCGAACTCGGGATCGACGCCCTCGAGCAGGGCAGTCCGTTCGCCGAGGTCCGCCGAGCCGGGCTCCTCCTGATCGGTGTGGCGCTCCTGGGAGGCGTCGCCCGGTACGGCATGCGCGAGTTTCTCAACAGCGGCAGCCGGAAGGTCGAGTACCGGATTCGGAATGCCCTGTTCCAGCACCTCCAGCGCCTATCCAGCGAGTTTAACGACCGGTTCGCCACCGGCGATGTGATGGCACGCACAACCAACGATCTCCTGGCCGTCCGGATGGTCATAGGCCCGGCCATCATGTACTTGGTCGACACCATCACCCGCGGGGCGCTCATCGGACCCCGCATGCTCGCCATCAGTCCCAGGCTCACCCTGTTCGCCCTCTTGCCCTTGGCTGTCCTGCCGCTCGCAATGTTCGTGCTAGGCCGGCTCATTCACGACCGGAGCATGAAGGTTCAGACGCAGTTTGCCGCCCTCACCGATCATATCCACGAGAACCTCTCCGGGGTCCGCGTGGTCCGGGCGTATCGCCAGGAAGCCGCTGAGATTGCACAACTTGGGAGGCTAAACGAGGAGTACGTGAGACGCAATATGGGACTCGCGTCCGTTCAGGGGGCGTTCCGGCCGCTGTTCACTTTCCTCGGTGGATTGAGCGCTGTCGTGGTGCTCGCGGTGGGCGGGCGGCTGGTGATAGGCGGAAGCGTGTCCGTTGCGGCGTTCGTGGCCTTCGGCGTGTACCTGGCCATGCTCATCTGGCCGCTCATCGCGCTCGGCTGGGTGGTCAATTTGGTCCAACGGGGCGCGGCATCGATGGGGCGCATCAATGTGCTGTTCCGGCAGCACCCCACCGTTGTCTCGCCGCCGGACCCCGTGCCACTCCCGCCCGCGACGGGCGGCCGCGCGATCACGTTCGACCACGTGTGGTTCCGATATCCCAATGCCAAGGGCCGCGGCTGGGTGCTCCAGGACGTCTCGTTCCACGTCACACCCGGCAGCTCGCTCGCGGTCGTCGGGGCGACCGGCTCCGGGAAGTCAACGCTGGTTGACCTCCTGGTGCGCACCTATGACCCCGATAAGGGACAGATTCTCTTGGACGGCATCGAGGTGCGGGATCTGGCGCTCGAGGAGCTGCGCAGCGCGATTGGGTTCGTGCCCCAGGAAACTTTCCTCTTCAGCCAGACGCTCCGGGAAAATATCCTCTTGGGTGCGGACGGGACTCACCAGCTAGATAGGGTCATCGAAACGGCGCAGCTCCGCGAGGCCATCGCGACTCTCCCCGACGGCCTGGAGACGATGCTCGGCGAGCGCGGGGTGAACCTCTCGGGCGGGCAGAAGCAGCGTGCCGCGATCGCCCGCGCGCTCGCCATCGATCCTCCCGTCTTCGTATTGGACGACGCCCTAAGTGCGGTCGACGCCCATACGGAGGCGAAGATCCTGGCAGGACTGCGAGGGGCCTTGGCCGGCCGGACCAGCATCGTCGTGTCCCACCGACTCGCCGCCGTCCGAGACGCGGATTGGATCCTGGTGCTGGAGGGCGGCGTGATCGTCGAGCAAGGCAGGCACGAGGACCTGATCGCCCGCGGGGGACGCTACTGGAGCCTGCTCCGGAAGCAACAATTGGAGGAGGAGCTGGAGGGAGTGAGGAGTGAGGAGTGAGGAGTGAGGAGGGGCGCCCGAGCGCACTCCTCACTCCTTACACCTTACACCTCACTCTTTAGATCTGTTCCCTGAGAAATTC
>JABDII010000215.1 GCA_013003805.1 Gemmatimonadales bacterium | reverse complement strand
CCGCATCGTCGAGGACGCGCCGGTCGGCTGCATCGCCCAGAATCAGCTGGTCGGGAATGCCGGCGATCTTGGGCTCGAGGTCGGGATTGCGTTCCACCACGTGTACGGGGATCTCCCGCCGCTTGAGGGCTCGGGCAGCCGCCCGGCCCACTTTCCCGCCGCCGATGACCAGCACCGGATTCGGATTGGCGTCGTAAATCACGAGCACATCGTTCAGCTCCTCGATCTGTTCCGGCGTGCCGATGCCGGCCGGCACGCTGAGCGGCGACAATTCGAGGTCCGGCCGCGCCGGCTGGAGCCGACCGCGCTCCGACACCCCCACAATCGTGACCCCGGTGAACTCGCGCAGCCGCGTCTCCCGGATGGTCCGGCCCTGGAACGGTGTGTTGTGCACCGGGAACTCGACGAGCAGGAGGTCATGAAACTTGCCGATCACGTTCGCGTGCGCCGTCCCCGCACTCACGCGGTTGGCGAGGTGTTCACCGAGCTGGTGCGCGAGAGGCAGCACGTGCGTGGCCCCGCTCAGCTCGAGGACATCGATCGAATCTTCCACCTCCGCCAGCGCGACGACGGGTACGGACTCGGATACCTCACGCACCGTGAGGACGATGTTGGAGTTGACCGTGTCCGATGCGTTGGCCAAGACGAGGCACGCCTGCGCGGCACCTGCGGCCCGGTACGTCTCCACGGAGTCGATCTCGCCGACGAGGACGGGAAGGCCGGCATCCTGCATGCGCATCGCGAGGTCGGCGTCGGGCTCGATCACGTAGGCTGGCACCCCCGCCAGTTCGAGCCGGCGGATCAGCCCGAGCGCGATGGCATCGTTGGCGCAGATCAGCACGTGACCGGCGACCTGGGCCGGCACCGACTGGAGCCCCCGAATGCGGCCGCGGGTCCGCTGCTCGATCCATGGGGCGTACACGAGCCGGATGAAGAGGAAGGGGAGGATGACGAGGAGGAGCACGATCCCGGTCACCAGCACGACGCTGCTGAACGCGCGGCCTAGGTCGCTCTCGAACGTAATGTCACCGAACCCAAGGGTGCTCATCACGGTGAGCGCCCAATAGATCCCCGTGAACCACGAGTGGTCCTGGCCTTCCCACGCCATGATCACGTGGAACAGCACACCGTAGAGCAGAACGAAGCCAACGAGGAGCGCGACGTATCTGACGAACGGCAGGAGCTGCCTGTGCGGCTTAGTGCCCCCCGAGAGCAGCGCAGCAAGATGAGACCCGACGGTCTTCATGCAGATATGTTAATACGTCTCGAAGCACGGGGTGGGAACCGCTGGGCCAGAGGCTCCCGGGCAGGCGCTTCTCAGCGGCCCGTCGTGGCGGCGCGATCTAGGGGAGCCTACGCGTAAGCCTCAACACCTTCACCTCGCCACCGATACCCGCGTAGTCCACACCTGGAAAACCCCGTTCCGACGCTGTCAGACACGAGTGATCACCGGTTGGCTTCGTCGACGGCTCGCTTCATTTGCTCTCCCCCCTCCGGTGCCACGGCCGGCCATTTCCCAGACCACCAGGATGGAACCGGCGCCTCCGGTCTACTGGGGGAGGGCCGGTTCACGAATGCAGGCCTTCTCGAAGGCAACGTCGTCGATGGCCGACGGGTCGTTGTTCAGGTCCTCGCAGCGGCGGAGTTCGCCTGCCTGCCGGATTTCGGTCGCGCTGGGACCGGCCACAGTCTCAGGCCCGGCGCACCCCGCAAACAGGACCGCCAAGACCAGGGCTGCAAATGAGCGTCTCATGACCCACCTCCTTCCGGATTCCTAGGGGCCTCACCAGCCGAGAGCCCCAACCTCCAGGAGGTAAGATCGGAATGCCGTGTGAAACCCCCGTGACCGACCGAATAGCGCAGCGTGAAATCGACGCCTACCCCACTCCCCAACCAACAACCGCCAAGCAACTACTCCTCCATTTGATTGATCATTCTACTTGCAGAAGTGACTCCCATGCGCGATCTTGCATCGTCATCCGACCACTCGGGACCACGTCAATAGCGATGCCCGGCAAGTCGGACAAATGCCCCGAAAGACGAGCTCACTTGATTGATCGAACAAGTCAGACAGCGTGACCACGGGAACTAGAGACCGGATCCTGGAGGAGGCTTCCCGCCTGTTTCACCGGCATGGCTACGAGGCAACTGGGGTTGCCACCATCCTCCGAGCCGCCGGGGTCAACAGCGGCAGCCTCTACCACTTCTTTCCCGGCAAGGAAGCACTCCTGGTCGGCGTCCTGGAGCGGCACCTGAACCTGCTCGACCCGGCCATCCTCGGGCCGGCTGAAGAGGCCACGGGCGACCCAGTTGAACGAATATTCAAGCTACTCGAGGCGTATCGTAGGGCCCTCATGGTCACCGATTGCACCCGGGGGTGCCCGGTTGGGAATCTGGCCCTCGAGGTCGGGAACAGGACATCGGAGGTCCAGTCCCTCATCGATGGTTACTTCTCGGGATGGGCCAGGCGGGTCCACCGCTGGCTGGACCAGGCGGGGGCACGGCTCCCAGCCGCGCTGGATCGCCCTGGGCTGGCCCGCTTGGTCCTCTCGGTGATGGAGGGAGGCGTCATGCAGGCGCGGGCGGCGGGTTCCTTGGAACCATTCGATGCCTCGGTCGCCCAGCTCCGGCATTACATGGAGCTCCTGGAGGAGACGGCGAGGCGTGAGCGGGGTGAGCCGAGTATGCCGGCCGGCGCGGTCCACGAGGCGGGGCCTGAGAACGAGGAGGCGCCGGCGGGCGAGCGCTCCGCCTGGCGAGCCTGGTGAGTGAAGAACGCCGTATCCGGGAGATCGTGCGCCGGGTGGTTTACCGGGCCGTCGGACGCTCACCCGCTCCCCGGACCTCACGGACGCGATCGCTGGTGACCGAATCCGATCTACGGGACATACCATCAGGTGGGCGGTTCGAGGCGCCGAAGGGCGCCCTGGTGACACCTCTCGCCCGGCAGGCGGCCTTGGAGCGGAACGTCTCGCTGGTGGAGCCGGGGCGAAAGTTTGAGGACCCGACGGCCCCCAAGGAGACCTCCGCACCCCAGGCGGGCCGGCTAGCGGGTCAACCGGGAAAGACGGTGGCGCTGGGCGCCGACCACGGCGGCTACGCATTCAAAGAGATGCTCAAGGGTCACCTTCAGGACCAGAGCTACCACGTGGTCGACTGCGGGACCGAAGGAACCGACTCGGTGGACTACCCCGACTTCGCACTTGCCGTTGCCCAGCTGGTGGCCGAGGGCCGGGCGTGGCGCGGCATCGTGGTGGACGGGGCGGGCATTGGCTCCTGTATGGCGGCCAACAAGGTGCCGGGGGTGCGGGCGTCGATGTGCTACGACGAGGCCACCGCGGTCAATAGTCGGGCACACAACGACGCGAACGTCCTGACGCTTGGCGCCGGGATGATCGGCCCGGAGGTGGGACGGCAGATCGTCAGCCGATGGCTCGAGACGCCATCCGAAGGGGGCCGGCACACCCGGCGGGTGAACAAGATCATGGACATCGAACACCGATATCTGAGGAAGGGATGATCATCCGAGTTCGGGACCCGAGGAGCCGCTGGTGAAGCATCTCGACGACGCAACCCTCGAGCGAATCATCGAGCAGATCACCCACCAGGTGCTGGTGTTGGTCGAGCACGGCCAGGCCGACGCCGAGGGTGCGTCGGCGCTGTCGCCTCAGAACTATGTCGACCGGGTCCGGCCCGTGGTCAGCGCCGGCGCGGATCGTATTGCCAGCACGCTGGGCGTGGCACCCACCGACGGAAGCCTGAGCCACATGATCGACCACACCCTGCTCCGCCCCGATGCGACTCAGGATCAGATTGCGCAACTGTGTTACGAGGCGCGCAAGTGCGGGTTCGTATCGGTCTGCGTGAATCCCTCGTACGTCAAGCTGTGCTCAGACCTGTTGAAGGACAGTGGCGTGCTCGTCTGTACCGTCGTCGGGTTCCCGTTGGGCGCAACCTCGACCGAGAGCAAGGTGTTCGAGACGCAGAAGGCGGTCCGGGACGGCGCAACCGAGGTGGACATGGTGATCAACGTCGGGGCGCTCCGGTCGCGCGACTACGAGCTGGTGGAGCGTGACATCGCCTCGGTGGCGCGGGCATGTCATGCCGACGGCGCCATACTCAAGGTGATCATCGAGGCAGCGCTGCTCACGGACGAAGAGAAGGTGGCCGCGTGCCAGCTCGCCAAGATCGCCGAAGCGGACTTCGTGAAGACCTCGACGGGGTTCGGGCCGAGTGGAGCGGCCGCGGAGGACGTGGCCCTCATGCGACGGG
>JABDII010000210.1 GCA_013003805.1 Gemmatimonadales bacterium | reverse complement strand
GTACAGGCGGGCGGTACCGAGGGGGAGTCGACGGAGCTCCAAGACGCGGAGACGTCAGGTATCGCGGTGCCTCACTCAAGCAACCGTAGCCGGCCACGCCGACTGCCCGGCGGCGGTTGCGGATGCCCGAGGGATCCTGGTCCCTCGGGAATGGGTCGAACAGGCCGTGTGGCCTCGCCGACCACCAGAACCCTCAGGAACTGGCGTGATTCACAGTCGAGCCCAAGATAACCGGAGTATTGTGAATTCTTTCACAAGACGGATTTAATATTCCGAGAGAACGCCCATGAGGTCACGGGCAGGCGCGGTTGCGCACCCCCCAGGTGTCTAATTCGCAATGGTTTACTCGTAATTCACCCGGGCCCGTCAGACCCGACCGGCAGGTCTGGGCCGGTCTGGTGTGAGCTGGGTCGCGGCCTCGCACCCGGCGCCCTTCCCATCTTCCGGGGCCCGCACGGTTGACCGCTGGCCACGGCCCCGATGTTGCTGATAGCCGGGCCAGAAGGCGGAATAGGTCCATCCATCCGTGGGTTGTCCAAGGTCACGGCAGGAGGAGGCGTGCATTGAGCCCCTGGGAAGAGAACATCGCAAGGCTTCTCCGCGGGATCCGGCTGCACAGCATCAAGCAGAAGATCCTGGTCTTCGCCCTCGTGGCCACGTTGATTCCCTCCCTCGCAACCACGTGGGTGTCCTACGTCCAGAACAAGCGGTCCCTCACCCAGAAGGTCACCGAGCAGCTGCACAACTCCAGCGGACAAGCCGCCAGGGAGATCGACCTTTGGCTCAAGGAGCGGTTCATCGACGTCCGGGTGTTCTCGAGCTCGTATGTCGTGTCGGAGAGCCTGGAGCGACTCAGGGTGGCGCCGCTGGAGTCGGTCGACGGCCGGGAGGCACTGAGCTCACTCAGTGACTACCTCAATTCGGTCCGGGAGCCGTTCGCAGACTACGAGAAGCTAGTGGTCCTCGATCCGGCAGGCGGAGTGATCACCACCAGCGGGACCGCCGGCGCCGAGGACCTGCCGCCGGAATGGGCCGACATGATGCTCATGGAACACTCCGCCCAGAGCGGTGTCTACTGGGATCAGGCGTTGGAGACTCGGGTCATGTGGATCGCCGTGCCGATCAAGGCCGCCGACGACCGCGGACTGGGGACGCTGACCGCGAAGCTCAACTTCCAGGCCATCGACGAGGTGCTAGCCCGGTTCACCCGGGGAGAGGCCAGCGAGGTGCTGGTGATCACCCAGCGGGGGAATCCCATTCTGAGCTCCCGCTCGCCTTCATCGGAGCTCCGGGAGACCCGACTTCCGGCTCGCACGGTCGAGGCGCTGTTCGACACCACGGCCACTACCGTGAACTATACGGATCCTCGCGGAGAACACGTTGTGGGTGCAGCCACCCTCGTTCCCACACTCGATTGGGTAGTCGCGGCCCAGATCCCATCAGACGTCGCCTTCGCCCAGGTTGCCCGGCTCCGGAACGTGGCCACCGGCCTCCTCTTGGCCCTGCTCCTCGGCGTGGGCCTCTTGGCCTACACGCTGGGGCTGATCATCGTACGGCCGCTGGCCCGTCTGACCCAGGGCGCATCACGCGTGGCCGCCGGGGATCTCGATGTCGACGTGCCGGTGGTCGGCGGGGGCGAGGTCAGGTACCTGACCGAGGTGTTCAACGACATGGTGGCGCGACTCAAGCAAGGCCGGGAGGACCTGGCGGCCAGCAACGCCACGCTGGCGCTCCAGAATGAGAAACTCGAGCGCCTCTCCATTACCGACGGTCTCACCATGTTGTACAACCGGCGGCACATCATGGAGATCCTTACCCAAGAGGCTCGGCGTAGCCGGCGCCAAGGGTACCCGCTGTCCGTTTTGATGATCGACGTCGACAGTTTCAAGCTGTTCAACGACACCCACGGCCACCTTGCCGGGGACGAGGCATTGAAACAGGTGTCGTCAATGCTGCTCGAGTCTACCAGGGACGTGGATTTCGTCGCGCGCTATGGCGGTGAGGAATTCCTCGTCATGCTGCGCGATACGGAGATCGACGGAGCGGTTCACGTCGCGGAGCGCATTCGGAGTTGTGTCGAGGAAAAGCCCATCAACGTGGGCGGCACCGAAGCACACGTAACCGTCAGCATCGGCGCCGCGGCCCTGCCCAAGAAATCGGATGACCCGGAGGTGGTAATCGGCAACGCGGATGCGGCTATGTACCAGGCCAAACGATCCGGCCGGAACCGGGTTGTACGAGACGGAGACGTGAAGCCTCAGCTCCGAAAGGAGGCGTGAGGCCGAGCCTGCTAGGGAGCGCTCTCCTGCCGACTTGTCACCAACGTGTGGAAGATCCAACCGCGACGACCCTGATCGTCGCTCACTCGTACCCAGTTGCCGACAAACGAGTAGCCCACCAGCCGCGAACCCTGGTCGACAGTGAAGAGCACCTTGGACTCCAGGTCGGGTCGCTCACGCACGTTGCTCCGCTTCACCGCCTCGAGCTGTAACGGTAAGGTGAATCGCACCTCTCCCGCTGCTGTCGTTGACTCTTCAATGCCACCGCCCGGTCCCCCTCGCTGGCGGGCGATGGCTCTCGCCCGGCCTGCGAGATAGAGCGATCCGCTGTAGTTCTGCCGGTCGAACTCGACCGTGCTCATGGCGAGGAGACGCTCCGTCTGGCTGACGGCTGGGGAGCCCATTGCACGGGACGCCTTGAGCTCCTCCAGCGCGATTTCCGCTTCCGCCCTCGCCGACGCGGCCTCGGCCCGGCTGGCCGAACTCTGAAGCTTGGCCATGGTCCGCACCACCTCGCGGTCCGCCTGATCGAGCTTCTGCTGGAGATCCTTAATCTGCGCGTCCCTTTCCAGGAGCCGAAGCTGCAGGGTCGCATTCCGCTGCTCGAGCTCGGGGTCGGTGACGGTCACAGTCTGGACGACGGTGTCTGGCGGAGCGGTCACGATGACCGGCTCGGGGGTCGTCACCGCCTGGGGGGAGCCTTTTGAGCACCCGACGGCGACGAAGGCAGCCACGGAGAAGACAGCAATTCGAGAGATCCCTCTCAGGTGGGCCCGACGCTGGTAGAATGCCATGATCCTCTCTCTGGTGGGGCCATCCCGATGATGGCCATCTCTCAAACGATCCTCTGCAGTGGAAAGAATGAAGCAAGGGCACACGAGCGGTGCAAGATCAGTGCTAAGCCGGCCGCCAGCGAAACCTTCTTCCACTCGGGCTCGTCCGAGATATCCAACGAGCCACCTCCGACTCGTCGCCAGGCGTTCCACCATCCACAATCGCCCATGAACAGCCCTGCCCCGAGGTGTCCCATGCCGCAGAGCCCCCGTCTCGTGTCCGCCGCCGTCGCACTATCCATTCTGATCGCAGCAACCACTACGGCCGCTGCCCAGTCTGGCACGCTAGTGGTCGTCAACAAGGCCGCGAGCACCGCATCGGTCATCGACGTCTCGTCAGGGCGAACCCTGGCCACGCTGCCGACCGGGAACGGACCGCACGAGGTCGCCATCACCCGCGACGGTCGGATCGCGGTCGTTACCGACTACGGCGACCGGAGAGGCAACAACACGCTCACGGTCATCGACGTGCCCGGGCTTCGGGTGGCGCGTACGATCGACTTGGGTCAGTACCGCCGACCCCACGGCATCGCCTTCCTGCCGGGCGACAGTCTGGTCGCGGTAACCTCCGAAGAGGCTCAGGCTGTCGTCGTCGTGCGGGTGGCCGACGGTTCCATCGTGAAGACCCTCCCGACCGGGCAGGGCGGCTCGCACATGTTGGCGGTCACCGGCGACGGTGCGACGATCTACACGGGCAACATCCGGGACGGGACCGTTTCGCAGTTGGATGTCGTCACCGGCACGCGCACCCGGCTGTTCCAGACACCGCCTCAGCCGGAGGCCATCACCGTCACCGCTGACGGACGCGAGGTGTGGGTTGGCAGCAATTCACAAGGCAAGGTCAGCGTCGTGGATGTCGCGACCGGGAAAGTGGATGAGGCATTGGACGGCTTCAGCTTCCCGTACCGCATCCTGATCACGCCGGACAACCGCCATGTACTGATCCCCGATTTTCGGGCCCATGAGCTGCGGATCGTCGATCGGGCCACGCGAGCGGTCGTGGACCTGATGCCGCTCGACGGCGCGGGACCGCAGGGGATTACGCTGAGTCCGGATGGAACGACCGTCTACCACGCGCTGAGCCTCGAAAACCGGATTGCCATCATCGATCTAGCCAGCCGGAGCGTCGTCCGGCATCTCGATGCCGGGGCG
>JABDII010000208.1 GCA_013003805.1 Gemmatimonadales bacterium | reverse complement strand
CCGTTGCCCACGGCGGCTTGGGGATCAAGGCCAGCGAGTTCGACATCGTGGTCCAGCATCTCGTCGATACGCTCAACAAGTTTAACGTCCCCGAGAAGGAGAAGCAGGAGCTCTTGGCCATCATCGGTACCCTCCGACCCGACATCGTCGAGGTCGAGGGCCAGTAGCGCGACGAGGATTGGATGTGGCCCCGGGTGGCTAGGGAGGTGCCCGGGTTACGTCCCTGAGCGGACGCATCATCCGTCGGTCGCAGGTATACCGTGGCTACAATCGTCGCGGTGGAGCGCCTACTCCAATGGTTGGAGTTCGCCGAGCATGGTGGGAATGAGTTCCGTCACGGTCGGATGGATATGCACTGCGCGCTGAATCACGGTATAGGGCACGTCTGCATACATGATGTCCAGCACGGAGTGGACGATCTCGTCGCCGCCGATGCCTAGAATCGCAGCTCCGAGAATCCTCTTCGTCTCCGCATCGATCAGTATCTTCATGAACCCTTGAGTCTCGCCCCGCTCCTTGGCGCGCCCCACGCGCGCCATCAACCGTTTGCCGATGAGTGCACTTCGCCCCGATCTTCGCACCTCATGCTCGGTCATGCCGACGCGGCCTAGCGGAGGGTCGATGTACAACGCGTAGGCGGGAATGCGGTCAGTGGCGCGGCGGGGGTCGTCATCGAACAGATTGGCAACCAGGATCTCGTAATCGTTGTAGGAAGTATGCGTGAAAGCTCCCCGACCGTTGACGTCACCCGTCGCCCAGATGTGAGGCACGTTGGTACGAAGCTCGTCGTTTACCAGTACAAAGCCGCGCTCATCAGTTTCGATGCCGGCCTTGTCCAATCCTAGGTCGTCTGTGTTTGGACGGCGCCCCACTGCCAGCAACAGATGGGAGCCCACCACTTCTTTCGGCTCCTCGCCGCAATCGAGCGCGACCGCCACCCGATCACCCCGATTCTCGATCGCGATACATTCGGCCTCGAGGCGAACGGCAACATTCTCGTTCTCCAGAATCTCCCTCACGGTATCGCTCACGTCTTCGTCGTCGCGCGATATGAGCCGATCCTTCATCTCTACGACGGTGACCTGACTGCCAAAGCGGCGATACATTTGCGCGAACTCCAGCCCGATGTAGCTGCCGCCGACGACGATGAGATGGTCCGGCAGATAATCCACCTCCATCATGCCGGAATTGGTCAGGTAGTCCACGTTGCCGAGGCCCGGCATGTCAGGGATGAATGCACGAGCACCGACGTTTATTACGACCTTGTCGGCCTTCAGCAGATCGCCATTGACACGCACCGTGTGGGCACTCTCAAAGCGACCGTGACCTTCGTAGACCGTCAGGTTGGGCGTGTTCTTGAGCCACATTTCGACGCCCTCGTTGGACTGTCGCACTACTTCGTCCTTGCGAGCCTTGACCCGCTTCATGTCGACCTCGATCGGACTGTCGATAACAACGCCGAACTCACCTCCCCGGCGAGCCATGTGGGCGGCGCGGGCGCTCGCCACCAAGGTCTTGGTCGGGATGCAACCCACGTTGACGCAAGTTCCCCCAAAGAGCTTGCGCTCGAGCACGGCTGTCTTCAATCCTTCGCTCGCGAACCGCGCGGCAAGGGAAGGTCCGGATTGGCCCGTCCCGATGACGATCGCGTCGTATTGTTCTGCCATGAACTACTCCTCAGAGTTGTAGCTAGGCGTGCGTTCTCGGCAGCGCTCTACTTGGCCAGGGTCACGAGCCTCACACGGGGGAATGGTGAACGCGACGATGTTCACCACCTGAGCCTATGGTGTTGCTGGTTCGAAGGTGACGGAATCGACGATATGCACGCCATTCGCCAGCGTCTTGTGGACCGGACACCGCTGGGCCACCTGGGTCAACCGAGTTCGCTGAGCGTCGTCAAACGACCCACGGATCGCCACGTGCGACTGAATGCGCTCGATCCAGCCGTCGGCCCGTTCGTCGCAGTTCTCACAGTCATCGGCGTGCACCCGGTCGTACTCGAGCCGCACCTCGACTTCCTCGAGGGCGATTCCCTTGTGGTTGGCATAGAGTCTGAGCGTGATGGCGATGCAGGCCGCGAGGCCGCCGAGCAAGATCTCGTAGGGTGTCGGTCCCAGGTCGGTGCCGCCCGCGCCGGGTGGCTCGTCACCCAGCCACGAGAACTGCCGAGCCTGAAGGCTGACTTGGGTGCCTTGGCCGAGGACGGCGGTGAGGGATGCCATCGACTCTTCTCCGCGTGAGTGTTAAAGCGACGCAAACAGATTGAGATCGTTCGAGGACTTATCGTCCGGTCAAGGGGATTGCAAGTGTCGGAGTTGCGTAAGTGCCAAACCTTGCAGCTCTGTCCCTTGAAGGGTCCTTCGCGAAACTTGCACCGTTCCCTCAAGACACCGATGTTATGGGCAGCAACGGTATCCCATAGTCATTCGCCGCCGGCCCGGGCGACCCCGCTGTTGGCCTGAAGCCTCCTTCAGACGCTCCTCCGACAACGAGACCGCCTGCGTCACCGGCACGACGCAAGGAGTGGCCTCATGGATCTCCACCGACCTTCCATACGCGTTTTTGGCGGCGCCTTGCTGCCTGGGTTCGTCCTTGCCCTCGCGGCCTGTGGCGAATCGCGGCCCGGGCTCGAGCCTTCAGAAGTGGTGGATGGCGACCGGGCTCCGTCGACCGAGGTCCAGCCGGCCCGCGCCAACTTGGCGCCCATCCCCGAGTGTCCCGTTGGCACCGTCGGCGCAACGGGTGCCGTCCCCGGTACCGGCGCGCTCTACCTCATCTGCGTTCCCCCGACCTGGAACGGGAGCCTCGTGGTCTACGCCCACGGCTATGTGTCGCCGCAGGATCCATTGACCATCCGGGATGACGTGATCGGCGGCTTCAAGGTCTCCGAGATCGTGACCAGCCCGCTCCTCAACTTCGCGTTTGCCACCACGAGTTACCGGAACAACGGCTTGATCGTGGTGGAGGGAGCCCGGGATTTGGCGAGGCTGATTCCGCTGTTCCGCTCGCTGGTCGGGCCGGTTACGGGGAAGACCTACGCGGTCGGCGTCTCGGAGGGGGCCGCGATCGCCACGCTTGCCACCGAGCGGCATTCCCAGCTGTTCGACGGCACCCTCGCAGCGTGCGGACCGCTGGGTGATTTCCAAGGACAGCTGGACTACCTCCAAGATTTCCGTGTCCTGTTCGACTACTTCTTCCCCGGAGTCATCCCTCCGAGCGCTGTCGATGTCCCCGCGGCGGTCGAGGCCGCCTTCGGAACGGAGAGCAATCCAGGCCCGCTCCGGGCTGCCATTCTCGCCGCCCTCGCCGCAGATGTACCCAGCACACAGGCCCTCTTGGCAACCGCCGGGATCAACTTGCCGCCCGACCCAACGGTGATCGGGGGAACGGTGCTCAGCCTTCTCGCGTACAACGTCCTGGGCTTCAACGATGCCGTGCAACGGCTCGGCGGGCAGCCCTACGACAACACGGCCGTGGTGTATCCGCCGCCGGTCCTCAACCCGAATGTACCGCGGTTCTCGGCCGATCAGCCGGCATTGAGCCACGTCAAGGCGAAGTACGAGACTCGAGGACGGCTCAAAGTCCCCCTCGTCACGATCCACAACGTGTTCGACCCGATCGTGCCGTATGATCAGGAGGCGGAGTATGCGGCCAAGGTGAGCCTCGCCGGCAGGAGCGCGTTCTTGACACAGATTCCCGGAAGCGACCTCCTGTCGCCCTATGGTCACTGCACGTTTACGCTGGACGAAGTGCTGAGTGCGTTCGGCCAGTTGATCGCCCAGGTGATTGGATAGACGATGGCGCAGTCTGAGTCGAATGGAGGGCCGTGGCGGCCTGGTGCCAGGCCATGCGGACCCTGGCCTCGGCCCCGCCCGTTCCGTATCATTGGAAGAGATAGCCACAGCCCAAGCGCGCTAATGCGAAACCTTCCGTCCCTCTTGGTGCCATCCCTGGCCGTGCTCGTCTTGGCGAGCTGTCTTGGCCCCGGGCCAGGCCCGCAATCGAGGCAAAACGAGATCATCGAGCGGCCGCTCTATCAGGTGAGCGGACGGGTGATCGATTCGGCTTCGGGAGCGCCCCTCGCCAACCTCCGCATCGGCGTGAGCGGCACCCGGGTCACGACCGACAGCCTGGGCCGCTACACCGCCCTGGCCGACTCGGGGATGGTGCAGTACACCGTTGTGGACCCGCGCTACGAAGCGTACGACCGGAGCTTCTTGATCCAATGGCCCCAAACGCTCGATCTCAATTTGCGCCGGCTCGCGCCCCTCATCACCTGCTTCGAGGTGGATGCCGATTCCATCGTCGCTTTCGTGATCGACGTACAGCACCGGAAGACGATCCATCGGTCGGTCAGCACGAACGTTTCTCTGAGCGGACCCAACTTCGAGCTCTCCCTGCTTGGCAATCAATGGATCTGGGAAGCGGTGGACGACTTCACCTACCGCATGGTCGTTCGTCCCGGCGTGACTGGCGTCCAGCACGCTGAATGGCACATTCTCGACCAGAGCGGAGTCGTCTACACGGCGACGTGCACTGCTCCCTCCAGCTGCGATCATCTTCCTGGGAGCAACGGGTGCGGGGCTCCAGCATCGCCCGACGACCCATCTTTCGACCGAGTCGCCCGGAGCTCTGCGGCGCCATAGCTTCGCTGGTGGGCTGAGTGACCTGACTGTCCCGTCACAGTCCCGTGGCACAACCCCGCCACTGGAATTGTGACAACCTTCACAAATTGATGTTCGCTATTCCTGCGTCCGGACGGTATCGTTCTGCCGCTTCGGACCCCCCCCGAATCTGGTTCCGAAACGTATGACAAAGTGTTTATCCCCCAACGGAGGAAGTCCATGAGAGGATTCGCCACACTGGTAATCGCCGGACTGGCTCTTGGCCCCAGCCTGGCCTACGCCCAAACGCAGACCGAGCAAGAGGTCACCCAGAGGATTCTCGAGTCGGCCGAGTACGTGACCACCAACTTGATGGGAGAAACGGACAACTACTCCCGGCACGGCGCGCTCGAGTTCTGGTCGAGCGGAGGCCTGTTGAACGAGATCCCACCCAGCGGCAGGCCGGGCGAATGGGATGCCATCAACATCACTCCCAAGCACATCAAGGTGATCCCGCTGGTTGAGGGCCAGGCCGCGGTGGCGCTCTACTATTCAGAAGGAATGATGAAGCCCAAGGGTTCGGCGGGCGTGAGCAACTACCTTACCCGCGTCACCCAGGTCTTCGTCAAGGAGGATGGCCAGTGGAAGGTCCGTTCCTCGCACTGGTCGGCGGTGACCGGCGGGGCGGGAACGACCCAGACCGTGCTCGAGAACTAAGTCGTATGCGATGAGATCCAGGGCGGCACCGATCCGGTGCCGCCCTGGGCTCATTCCTGCCCCCCTCGTACCCGCTATCGTTTCGTCGAGCACTCGTTGGGCCGGGGCTTCTCATTGGGGTAGTGTCGAGTGCCCGAGGCAACCGCCCCGCACATCGCCTCGCCGATTCCAGTCAGGTCTATTTAACAGGCAGTCTGGCTCGTGGTCAGCAGGAGCAGAGCGGTCACGATAATTGTCCAATGGCGTCGCACGGTGCTCTCCTGATTGAGTGCACCTAGACGGTAGGCCTTGACGCTGACATTCCCTAATCACATAGAGCCCCGAGCGTCCCAGCAGCGCTCGGGGTTCTTCATACTGTGACTGCTAGAAACAGCGGGGTCACGGCTGGGTCACGCCAGGGCCGTAGCTAGGAATCAGCACGATGCCTGGAGGTGACCATGAAACCCCACTCTGGCTCTGAGAGAGTCAAGCCGAAGCGGTGCTACACCGCCCTGATCCTAGCCGGTCGCCGCGCCGGCGTCGATATGCTGGCCGAGGCGGCCGGCGCCCCACATCGCGCCCTACTCGACGTCGACGGCGTGCCCATGCTCGAACGCGTGGTGCACACCCTGAAGCGTGTCGCGCGCATCGAGCGGATCGTGGTGAGCACCGATGCACCCGAGTTGCTCCACCGGTTCCCCGACTTGGCGCGGCACATTGCAGACGGCAGCAT
>JABDII010000191.1 GCA_013003805.1 Gemmatimonadales bacterium | reverse complement strand
GGAACTTGGACCTGGGCACGCAGCAACTCGTTCTTCATACCCGTCGAAGCCAGTCGCCCCCGGGTACTGAATCGTACCCAAGGGGCGACACGCTTGCAAGGATCTCGCCGCGGTGAGTATACGCTGTTTACCGAGCCTGCACGGCGGCTGCGGCTTCCACCCGGTCGCGTCCATTCTGCTTGGCCGCCGAGAGTGCGGCGTCCGCCTGCGCTGGGAGATTGTCGCGAGTGCCCGTCGTCTCCGGACACGCGGCGACACCGAAGGACGCACTGAGTGGCCAAGACCGCGCATTCCACGCCCAGGGCGTGCCGGCCAGCACGACGCGGATGCGTTCAGCAACTTGCATGGCATCGGCCAGTGACGCATCGGGAAGCCAGATTGCGAATTCCTCCCCGCCGATGCGGCCCGGTACATCTCCTTGCCGGATTTCCCGCCGGACGATTTCCGCGAAGTGCACCAGGGCGGCATCACCGCCAGCATGTCCCAGAGTGACATTGAGCTGTTTGAAACGATCCAGGTCGGCGTAGATCAACCCTCCCTGAGCCTCCCCCACTCTTCGGGTGACGCTCTCGAACCCACGACGGTTCCTGAGCCGGGTGAGCGGGTCCAGCGTCGCTTGGAGACCCAACGCCTCGTGCTCTTGTGACGCGGCAATGCGCGGCGCCGCTCGACGGATGCTCTCGCTAATCTCAGCCGTAGCCGACAGATGGACCGTCCCGCCCTGGGGTCGCCAATAGGCGACGGCGCCCAATGTGGCATCTCGGGTGCGGATTCCCTGAATGGCAATGCGTCCCTCATGCGCCCGCCGCCGGTCCCGCCCGCGCAGTTGTTCCATCCCAAACACGTCGCCTTTGGCCGCCACGGCTTCTCGCTCTCCCCGGGCTACGCTGGCCACCGGACTGTCTGGCGGGACGACCTGCCCGACCAGACGCTGGTCCGCTCCGGGCGATACCGCCACGACGCGAACGCCACCGGGCTCTGTCAAGGCGACCGCGGCACGGACGCCGACGTTCCGCTCGATTTGATGAGCCAGCCGGAGCGCCACGCTGCGCACACTTTCCACCGGGGCCACGTACGAGTGTTCGAGCGTCCGCAGCACGGCACGCCGCCCGAGGCTCTCGAGCAAATGACGCAGATCCTCCCTGGCATCCTCCAGAGCCTTAGGAGATGGATTGGGTCGCAACAGCAAGGCTGTCGTGAGTTTGTCGTTGGACTCCGAGACCAAGGTCCCAGTATCGAGCTGCTCGACCCCGCTCACGGCGTCCCGGGGGGCCGATCTCAACCGCACTCGAAGCAACTCCGTCGCGTCCGGGCTGAGCCCGGCAGCGGGGTCCACGCTTTGGTAGTACGTGAGCGCCTTGCTCTTCTTCCCTTTTGGTAGAGCCCATACCCCAATAGCGTCATGTGCCCGCCTGAGCCAGCTCAGTGCCGGGTCCGGCATGAAATGCGGGACCCGGGGCGCCGATCCCCCCGGGCGCCTCGCGAGGTGCCGGTGCAGCCCCCAGGCCACGAAGAAGCCTCCGGCGCCCACGAAGAGATTTGGGAGCCCCTGGTCCCAGCCGCCCAGCGCGATGAGGGCGATGCCCAGTACGATCATGGCTCCGCTCACGCCTCAGGCTCCTTCTCAGGTAGGTGATTGATGCGATGCGCGGCGGCAGCGGCCCCAAAACCATTGTCGATGTTGACGACGGTCACGCCGGCCGCACACGAATTGAGCATGCCCAGGAGAGCGGCCCACCCGCCCAGTGAGGCCCCATAGCCGACACTGGTTGGCACGGCGATGACCGGGATACCCACGAGCCCGCCGACGACGCTCGGCAGGGCGCCTTCCATTCCCGCAACCACGATCACCACGGTCGCTTCGCGCAGCCGTTCGGAGGCGCTCAGCAACCGATGGAGGCCGGCTACGCCTACATCCACCAGTCGCTCCACCGGGTTTCCCAGGGCCTCGGCAACGACGGCCGCCTCCTCCGCAACCGCAAGATCGCTCGTGCCCGCCGATACGACCAGAATGGTGCCCCGTCCGGTCGGCGCTGGCCTCGGCGTGGGCGGGAGATAGACCGTGCGACCCGTGGGATTCCACTCCACGCCGGGATGCTCCCGCTTCAAGCGGTCGGCCAACTCCGGCGAGGCTCGGGTTCCGAGGAAGGTGCCGGTTGCCTCGGCGAGATGCCGGCAGACCTCGAGGGCTTGCTCCGCGCTCTTGCCCTCACAGAACACCACCTCGGGCTGGCCCAGCCGGAGGTGGCGTTGATGATCGATGGTGGCGATTTCCAGCTGTTCACCGGGAAAGTGCTTCAGTTGCTCCAAGGCCGCCACAGGGCTGACGGCGCCTTGGGCAACGGCCGACAAGAGTGACTCCAGCTGGTCCGGTGTCACGCAACCTGCGCCACGGGTTCCAGGTACTCGATGAAGATCTCCTCCGCCTCGGCGATCGATTCCACCTGGAAGAGACGCTTCCGCAGATCGCTCGCGTACGGGAGTCCCTTGGCATACCAACCGAAATGCTTCCGGAATTCGATCACGGTCCGTCGTGTATCCCCCTGCAACCGAAGCGCGAGCCTGGCGTGTTCTAAGGCGAGCGAGAAGCGCTGGTGCGGGCTCGGCTCCGCCGGGAGCGGTTCGCCGGCCAGGAGGGCCTTGGCGGCAGCGAACAGCCAGGGATTCCCAAAGGCTCCGCGCCCGACCATCACCCCAGCGCATCCGGTATGGCGCCGCATGCGGACGATGTCGTCCGGGGTTTCGAGATCCCCATTGCCGAAGACCGGAATCTCTAAGGCGTCCACCACGTGGGCGATTTCGTCCCAGTCGGCCTTTCCGGCAAACATCTGAGTACGCGTGCGGGCGTGGAGGGTGAACGCCGTCGCACCCGCGTCCTGCATTCTGAGGGCAATCGTCACCGGATCGCGGCTTGGTTCGTCCCAGCCGCTCCGGGTCTTGACGGTGACCGGGAGATCGGTGGCCCTAACGCACGCCCGGATGATCCGGTCGACGTTGTTCAAGTCCCGTAAACACCCGGAGCCGCCATTGCGCTTGACCACCTTCTTCACCGGGCAGCCGAAGTTGATATCTACGAACTCCGGCTGGTAGTGCTCGGTGATGAGGGCGGTTGCCTCCGCCATGGCCTGGGCATCGGCGCCGTAGATCTGGATACCGATCGGGCGCTCGCACTCCTCGAACTCGGCTCCCTCGAGCGTGGTCTTGATGCGTCGGCGGATGGCCTCGGACGACAGGAACTCGGACATGACGACGTCGGCCCCAAGGCGCCGGCAGATCTGCCGGAAGGGCGCCTCGGAGACGCCCGCCATAGGCGCGAGGATGAGCGGGAACTCGGTGGCTGAGAAATGGGGCAAGGGCATCCTATAAAGCTATGATTCCCAACGGGATGGATCAAGGAACCTGAGGGTTTGACACCCCGACCCGCCCTGCGTAAGCTCGGACGTCCTCACAAGCACCCGCGTTCTCTCCACCACGAGCCAGCGGCATGCGCCTGCACGAGTTTCTCGCACCCGACGCCATCGAACTCGACCTTCGCGCCGGTACCAAAGACGAGGTCTTGGCCCAGATGGTCTCACTGCTCGGTCTATCCCCCAGGGGAACCGAGACCATCGTGGACCTGGTCCGGCGTCGCGAGGGCTTGGGCTCGACCGGCGTTGGGAATGGGATCGCAATCCCGCATTGCCGGTCGTTGGTGATCGATCGACTACGGCTGGCCTTCGGGCGGCATGTGCAAGGTATTGCATATGACGCCATGGACGGTGAGCCGGTCCACGCGGTCTTCTTGATTGTGGCCCCGCCGGTCGAGGTATCCAACCTGTACCTGACCGTCCTCGGGAAGGTCGCGCAGTTCGTGCGCGAGAAGGACGTGCCGAGCAAGCTCAGAGGGCTCACCGAGGCGGCGGAGCTCTTTGCCTTGATGGAAGAAGAGGGGGTGTGAAGGGTCCGTTCCGGTGTTCGAGCCAGCGACTTGACTGCCTCGTCGTCAAGAGCATATTTCCGCGATCACCAAGTTGACTCTCTTGACACTGCAGAACTGACATTGGCGTGGCCTCACGCCGGTCTACGCGCACACAAGGAGGCTGCATCATGCGCACTCGCTTTCTGGCCCTTGCTCTGACGGCACTCATCGCCGTCGGCTGTAGCGACCAGCCTCTGCCAACAGCAGCGCCGACTGACGCAGGGAGCGGGTTTACTCCCTCTCTCTCCATCCAGTCACAATTCGGGCAACACGATGTCAGCGATCAGTATCTGGTGCTGCTCAAAGGGAAGGGTGTTCCCTCTGTTTTCTCGGATGAGGTAGCGCGACTTGGGGGAACGGTGCTCTTCTCTCACCCCATAGGTTTTGCGGTAGTGAATGGACTCTCCGACGTGGCGGCCACGACCCTCGGCCGGAACAGGCACGTGAATGAAATCCAGCAGGACGAGTTGTT
This sequence comes from Gemmatimonadales bacterium, assembly GCA_013003805.1. Taxonomy (GTDB): domain Bacteria; phylum Gemmatimonadota; class Gemmatimonadetes; order Gemmatimonadales; family GWC2-71-9; genus JABDII01. The sequence goes on along the minus strand of JABDII010000191.1, from coordinate 477 downwards.
CGACCTCGATCCGATGTACGACGAGGCCAGCATCACTGCAGTGACTGCAACACCGGCCTCATCAACTGACCCGACCACAGCAGTAGTCTTTAATCGCCAATGGAACATGCGGGCTATCGCCGCGGATGCAGCGTGGGCTTCCGGACGACTCGGCTCCTCTGCCGTCACCGTGGCGATCCTAGACACCGGCATCGACTACCTACACCCCGACCTCGCTGGACGCGTGGACTTGTCTCGCTCGGTTTCATTCGTTGACTTTGACGACTTCCTCGTAGGCTTGTTCTTCCCGACCAGGCATCTGATCACAGATTTGAACTTCCACGGAACACACGTCTCGTCAATTGCTGCGAGCAACTCCATCTTCTTCGCTGGCGTGACGACGCAGACCACGCTGATTGGGGTGAAGGTGTGTGACGTCAACGGTTCCTGTCCCTTCAGCGGCGTGATCTCCGGCGTGCTTCATGCAGCGGATAATGG
>JABDII010000165.1 GCA_013003805.1 Gemmatimonadales bacterium | reverse complement strand
AACCTCGGCTCTTCGTATGCTGGCTGCGACCACCCTCGCCGTTCCACTCTTGGCAGCGTGCTATGCGGACACCGGCGAGATCGCTCAACCCGCGGTGGACACCGCCGCCGAGGCACAGGCCATCATGGCGCTTGAACGCGAGTGGTCTCAAAAGTTCGGCGAGGGTGATATCGACTACATCATGAGCATCCACTCGGCCAACGCCGTGCAAATGCCACCGGAGTCCGAGTTGGTGGTGGGCGCCGAGGCCTTGCGGGCCGAATGGCAAGGAATGATCGATGCGGAGGGCCTCTCGGCGTCCTGGGAGCCCACCGAGGCCCATGTCTCGAGTTCTGGTGACATGGCCTACGACTTTGGGACCGCGACACTCACCACCCCGGACGGCAACACGCGGGCGATGAAGTACTTGGTCGTGTGGGTGCGCGAGGACGGCGAGTGGAAGGTGGCCGCCGACATGTTCAACGCCAACGCGCCGCCGCCGGGGATGTGAGGAATATGGAGTAAGGAGTAAGGAGTAAGGAGTAAGGAGAGGCCCGTGGCCCAGCGTCGCACAGCGGTCGAGTCTCGGCCTTAGCCGGGGACTCGCAGCGGATCCTGAGCCACAATCGTCATCCCGAGCGCCGCGAGGGAACTCCTCAACTGAACTCCGTGGCTTCCAAGACGATCCGAGCGTCGGGGCGGGGCGAGATGAGTTCCCTCGGGCGCTCGCCGCCCTGGGGATGACAGTTACTCTCTGGTCCGAGCTACCGAGCCCCCAACCGTCCAACTCCCGATGTCTGAACCCTGATGAGAACCCTCCCCGCTACTCAGCGTCTCCTTCCTGCCGGCATTGCGGCGCTTGCCGCCGCCTGTGGCGAGGCCCCCCCTACCATCGACGCCGAGATCGTTATCTCCTCGGTTGACACGCTGGTGCCTGCGGAGGCGGAGCTATTCGAGCGGCCGTCCGAAGCGACGCTGGGTAGGGATGGACTCCTGTTCATCACCGATGCCGGTGCGTCGCGCATCTTCGTGTTCGATACCACGGGGCAAATGGTGCGCGAGATCGGACGGGCCGGGGCGGGCCCCGAGGAGTTCCAGGGACCGCGCTCGCTCACTCCCATTGGAGACACCTTGCTCATCGTTGACGGATTCAATGCTCGGCTCCAACGCGTGACGTCGGCCGGCGTGTTCCTCGGAACCTCGCTGCTGCCGCATGTGGCATTGGGCGGAGCGGTGAGCCTCGCATCAGGGCCAACTGGTGGAGCCCACATGCTCGTGAGCACTCGTGGGCGAGACAATTCGCTCGCGATGTTACTCGACGAAGCCGGAGCGGAGGTGCGCCGGTTGGGCCTGCCGCCGGCCGCGCTGCCGGAGATGATCGACTTCGTCGAGGTGAAGCGTGAGATCGGGGAAGGGAGGGTGCCCGCCATGTTCCGCGCCCTCGCGGTCCCGGTCCTCGCGCCCGACCTGAGCGCGTGGCTGGTGTTAGTGGCTGAGGGCGAGGTCTGGCGGTACTCTGCCACGGGCGACCTCCTCTGGACCGCACGGTTCGAAGGCCCCGAATTCGAACGGATCAAGGCCCGCTTCTTCGAGCTCAACCGAGCCGACCCCAACCCCAGCCGATTCTTTCCTCTCAACTACGTGGCGGCTGCCCGGCAACAGGATCAGAACCTGTGGCTTCTGTTGCGCATGCCGGAGGACGAGGGCGCGCACCTGGTGATTCTCTCGCCCGACGGCTCAATCCTTGCGCGTATCCAGGTACCGGCGGCCACTGGCGTTCGGGCGTTCGACGTGGACGCCGAGAGCCGGACACTCTACCTGATGGCGTACTACGACGGAGCGCTCCTCCGCGCTCGGTTGCCCGGTGATCTGGAGTATTAGGAGGTGGGAGGAAGGCCAACAGCTCCCGTCGCTTCAGCGACAGCAGCCGAGGACAATGAGGAGTAAGAAGTAAGGAGTGAGGAGTTAGACTCGGCGGTTGGCCGGTTTGGGTATACTCCCATCTACCAACCGCCGAACCGCCGAACCGCCCAACGCGCACGTCCGTTAGCCGATAGCTGATAGCGGGGGGTAGTAGGGCGGGGTGGTAGCCTTCAGCCCTCCAATACCTCCAACCATTCCTGGATCAAGTCCAGATACTCCACCGGATAATTCCGCCACCCGGAGCGCGATCGTCGATCCCGCTCCGCCATGCAGCCGGTCTCGGAGATGAGGATGTTGTGATCGGTACCGGGGATCAGCTCCACTCGCGAGTGAGGGTTCCCGCCTTGGTGTAGCGCTTCTCGGTAAGCCGTTGCTCCCTGGTTCGGATCCACCTGGGTATCGCGCCCGCCGAAAACGGCGAGGATGGGGATCGTCGTCTCCACGATCACGTCCATGGGATCGTAGCCGTAGTATGGCCGCTCGGGATCGGCCCCATGCCACTCATGCCTTGGCGCGAGTTCCACTCGTTGGCCGAACTCAGCCAGCGCCTGGAACGCCGACGCTTCGATCAGGGGAGTCTTGTGGCGGGCGTACTCCTCGTAGGTCTCTGCCAGGGTGAATCCGCGGATCTGTCTTTGGAGCCGGTCTAGGTCATCCGTCGGATGACCGGCGCACACCATTTGCGATGCCAAGAGGTAGATGCCCTGCTCGACGCCGGGCCCGCCGGGATTCGAGATCGCGATCATGAACGCGATATCATCCGTCTTTTCGAGGACCCTCGGCATGACGTACCCAGCTTGGCTGATGCCCCAGAGACCGATGCGATCCTGGTCGATCTCGGGGCGCCGCTTGATCACCTCGATCGCGTCGAGCACGATCCGGGTGCGCTGCTCCATCAGGCGGCTTCGGTCGAGCGTGCCCTTGGATTCGCCGGTGCCGGGCTTGTCCCAGGCGAACGTGGCGTACCCGGCGCGGTGCATCCGCTCCATGATGGGCGGGTAGGTGACCC
>JABDII010000163.1 GCA_013003805.1 Gemmatimonadales bacterium | reverse complement strand
TGGCGACACCGCTGGCACAGGCGGAATACGAGAAATGTTACGACACCCTCGCGCCCGAAGCGGCGCCCGGCAGAACGCCCGTGGTGCATCACCGCCTGGCGACTCACTGGGCTCGTCTGATCGAGCTGCTCTACGCGGCAGAGCGTATTGTGGAGCTGGCCAATGATCCCGACATCACTTCGGACAATGTGCATGCGGTACCGCAGGAGACGCCAACGGAAGGCGTTGGTATCGTCGAGGCGCCGCGAGGGACGCTCACCCATCACTATTGGACTGATGAACGCGGCGTTCTAACCAAGGTGAACTTGATCGTCGGAACGACCAACAATTATGCGCCGATCAGCATGTCCATCAAGCGGGCGGCCGAGCACCTCATTACCAAGGGCGAGGTGGTGACCGAAGGCATGCTGAACAAGATCGAAATGGCGTTCCGGGCGTACGACCCGTGCTTTGGCTGCGCCACGCACTCACTGCCGGGACGGATGCCGCTTCAGGTCACAATCCGTGACGCGAATGGAGCGCCGATAGAAGTACTGAAGCAGTTTTGTTAGGAGACATCGGCATGGCTGATCGCTGGCTCGTGCTTGGACTCGGCAATCCCATCCTCGGTGATGATGGGGTCGGATGGCACGTGGCGGATGCGGTTGAGCAAAGCCTCAACGGCTTGAGCGGAACCGTGATGGTGGAGCGCGCCGCCTTGGGCGGTCTCCATGTCATGGAACGGCTCATCGGCTACGACCGGGCCATCATCCTCGATGCAATCCACACCGGTCGGCATGCCGTTGGCCGGGTGAGCCTGTTACCCCTGGAGGATCTCCCCGATCCCGTCGCCGGGTACACCAATTCGAGCCACGACACCTCATTGCGGACGGCCCTTGAGGTCGGCCGCACCCTGGGCGCCCGGCTCCCTGAGCACGTGACGATCGTCGCGGTCGAGACCACCCGGGAGTATGACTTTTCGGAGGAGCTCTCGCCCTCCGTCCGGGCAGCCGTGCCACGGGCGGCAGCCCTGGTCTTGGATACCCTCGATTGGACAGACCCCTCGCTGGAGGAAGCGCACCATGGTGTCCACTGAGTTGCTACGCAAGTACGAATTGTTCGGCGTCTTGGATCCCGAGCACTTGAAGGGCATCGCCATGTTGAGCGAGGAACTGTCCTTCGAGCCCGGGGCGACGATCATCGAGGCCGATCAACCGGCTGACGCGCTGTTCATGATGATGGAAGGCAGCGCCGATCTCCTGTACGTCGGTGTCGACGAGATCCATCCGGAGCTCCGGAAGGAGCTGTTCATCAGCGAGATCAACCCCGGAGAGCCCTTCGGCATCTCGGCCCTGATCGAGCCGTACGTCTATATGAAAACAGTACGCGCAACCACGACCACTCGGGTGCTCAAGGTCAAGGGCGCCGGGCTTCGCGCGCTGTGCGAGGTCGATCCCAAGATCACGGCCGTGCTGATGACCCAGGTCGCCAAAGCGGCCTTGATCCGTCTGCGGCTCACCGAGATTCAACTCGGCGCAGCCCGGGTCTGACCCCCTTGCGGGGAATCGTTGGATGGTGAACCCATGGGCAGGCCTACTTGGCGCTCGGCCAGTGGACTGAGCCTCCGCTCTGTGCAGAGGTCACGTTTCACGCTCAATTCACCCCTCCTTCATCGCTCCTTGCCCAGTAATGAGATCGCCCGAGCCTGGCCTCCCGCCCGGCTTCGGGCTGTTCCACCCTCCGCCCACGGATGCTTCATGCAACGCGTACCCATCGCGATGTGCCGCGCTATCCTGGCCACAGCCGCCCTCATGATGACTGGTCCGGGGAGCGTTCTGGCCCAACGTTCCGCCCGGGAGATCATCGACCATGTCGATCGGATCATGCGCGGCGAGTCGAGCCACGGCATCGCGACCATGGAAGTGGTGACCGAGCATTGGGAACGGAGCATCACCATGGACGTGTGGTCGCTGGGCACGGAGTACACGCTCATCCGCATCACGGCGCCCAAGAAGGAGGCCGGCACGGCCACCCTCAAGGCCGAGGACGACATCTGGAACTACCTGCCCCGAGTTGACCGGACCATCAAGATCCCCGCCTCGCTCATGATGGGTGCCTGGATGGGATCCCATTTCACCAACGACGACATCGTGAAGGAAAGCCGGTTGATCGAAGACTACGACATCACGATCGGCTACGAGGGCGTGCGGGATGGTGTTGATGTCTGGGAGTTGAACCTCAGCCCCAAGCCAGAGGCGGCCGTCGTGTGGGGCCGTATCGAGTATCAGGTGCGCCAGCGAGACATGATGCCCACCTGGACACGCTACTACGACGAAGACGGCACCTTGGTGCGTACTTTTACGTTCAGCGATTTCCGAAGGTTGGGTGGCCGGCTCGTTCCCGCGGTGATGGAGGCGCGCCCCGAGGACAAGCCGGACGAGCGCACCACCGTACGGTATAGCGACCTGGAGTTCAATCTGGGTCTCGACCAGAGCTTCTTCTCGCTCCGGGCCCTCCGATCGGGAGCTCGCCGGTGATCGGCCCCTGGTGGCGAATCGGGTGGCGCAATCTGGGCCGCAACCGTCGACGCACCCTCATAGCGGCTGCCGGTCTCGCCCTCGGCTATTTCGCCGTGGTGGTGATGGTGGGGCTCATGGCCGGGCTCGTCGCTGAAATGATCGAGAACGGGACGGGTATGCTCACCGGGCAACTCCAGGTGCATGCACTCGAGTACCGGCCCGACCGGAGCATCTACGAAACCATCGGTGGGCGGGACGGAGCGGATGTCGAACGGTTAGTTGAAGAGGTAACCGGCGATCTCGCCATCGAAGCCGCCGCGCCCCGGGTGTATGCGGGTGGGCTCATCAGCTCCGGTGAGGCTACCACGGCCGGAATCCTGCTTGGGGTCGATCCGGAACTCGAGCCCAAAGTGAGCCGTATCATGCGG
>JABDII010000355.1 GCA_013003805.1 Gemmatimonadales bacterium | reverse complement strand
GGTGTCACCATCGAGGCGGGGGCGCGTTTTCTCGAGGCCCTGATGCCGCTACTCAGCAGATGACCACGATGCCGCACCTAGCGCGGTGATGGTGGCACGGCGAGACTCTGCCATGGCCACACACCTGCTCCTCACCTACGATTTCCCACCCATGGGCGGCGGGATCGCCCGGTGGATGGGAGAACTGGCCCAACAATACCCCGCCGGTTCGTTGGTCGTTTCCACGGGTCACCAATATGATAGCGAGGATGTCGATCGGAGCTACGCGAACCGTATCGACAGAGTGAGTGTGCCGGCCCGGCGGTTACGCACGGTGCAGGGCCTGGTTCGTTGGACCCGTCGTGCGCGCAGCGTGTGCCGGTCCGAAGGCGTCGAGTTCGTGTGGTGTGGCCAGCTCCGACCCGCCGCATATCCGGCCCGCTGGCTCTTTGCCCGAACCCGAATGCCCTACGGAGTGCTGGTCTATGGTGGGGACCTGCTCACGCTCCGCCGTCGGATCCGCTCCGCGCGGAAGAGACCCATCATCCGGTCGCTGCTCGGGAATGCTGGGGCGATCGTCGCAATCAGCCGATGGACCGCCGACCTCTGCGGTCAGGTCTTCGATGACCTCCGTCTCCCTCTGCCCGACGCACGGCTTCATGTGGTGCCGCTTGGGACCGACCCGGATCGCTTTCGCCCCGGGCTCGATCCGAGCGCGGCTCGCATGGCCTTTGACCTGCCCGAGGGCCGATGGCTCGTCACGGTCGCGCGCCTCCTGCCGCACAAGGGAATCGATACCGGGATCCGGTGCTTGGCTGCCCTCGGGAGGGACGTGCCAGAGCTGCGCTACGCCGTTGCCGGCACGGGGCCGGACCTCGAGCGGCTCGCTGCGCTGGCCCGTGACCTGGCCGTCCGCGATCGGGTCCATTTCCTCGGACACGTGCCGGACGCGCACCTGCCAGCGCTCTACAACATGGCCGAGGTCTACCTCGCGCCGTCCCGTCTCCAGGAGGACGACGTTGAGGGATTCGGCATTGCGATCAGCGAGGCTTCGGCGTCGGGGCTCCCCGTCGTCGCTGGACGGAGTGGCGGGACGGCCGACGCGGTTCGGGATGGGGAGACCGGCCTGTTGGTCGATCCGGAAGATCCGGACGCGTTCATCGAGGCAGCGCGATTGCTGCTCAGCGACCGCGCACTAGCCGGAGCGATGGGCCGGGCGGGGCGGCGGGCGGTTGAGACGTTCTTCAATTGGGACCGGGTCGCCCGGGCGATGCGAGACATTGGCTGCCGAGCAGCTGTCGAGAGACGGACCGGCTAGGGGTCAGCCGACGAAGGCTGTTGCCCCGTTCGACCGAGATGGCATCCCAGCCGAAGTGTCGCGGCAGGCGATCAACGCGATCGAGACCGGGAAGTACGACCCGAGCCTTCCCCTCGCCTTTCGCATCGCTCGTCTCTTTGGTGAAACGATCGAGGAGATCTTCCAGCCTGTCGAGGGGGAGCGGATGGCTGATCGGCTCGTCTCAGCCGGCGGACGTGCCGTCCGCCAGCCTGGCGCTGATCGCGTAGGTCGGGCAATTCCTAACGTAGTCTCCGTCCAGCGGTGACCAACTCTGCTCCGGTTCCAGCACCAGCGCCTTGCCGTCGTCAGCGAGTGCAAACACATGGGGCGCGCGGAGCACGCACGCTCCACACCCGATGCAGCGGTCCTCCGTAACACGAATGTGTACTCGGCGGCGCGGGTAGATCCCACGCGCGTCAGCCGGTAGCGGGCCCCCGAAGAGCTGCAGCGCGGCCTTGGTGGCCCTGTATCCCTCGTCAATGAGCTCTCGGGTCTGGTCGAAAGCGAACAGGGGGACGTGCTCGACCCGGGGGTGCACCAAGAGAAGAGCCGGTTTCTCCCAACCGCGCAGGGATTCTTCTGTCATGGTTTGCATCACGATTTCGAGCCCCCGAGCGTATGCCGAGGCGAAGCCACTGTTCTCCACATCGGCCCGGAGTACACTGGATGAACCCACGTCGACGGCGATCACCGGCATTTCGCCGGCCAGCGACGCGGCGCGTACGGGGAGATTGCGGAGTACGGCGCCGTCGCAGTAGTAGCGCCCTCGGACCTGCCGCGGCGGAAAGAGTCCCGGAAGTGCGCAGGAGGCGAAGACCGCGTCGGTCACTCGGATGTCGCGCAGCCCAGGCTGGCCCCAGAGGACCTGCATGCCGGAGTTGATGTCGACGGTGTTTACAATGAGCCGGCGTTCGAGATCGTCGAAGGTCTTGTTGCCGACGAGGTTGTCGATCAGGGCCAGCAGTGGCTCGGGCCGATAGATGGCGGGGGCTCGCATTCGCCTGAATGCCATATCGGTATGGGCGACCTGGAAAACATGCTTGCGTCGGACGTTTAGGCCGTACTGACGCATCGCCTCGATGGTATGACCGGCCGCCCAGGCTGCCCCGACCAGCGACCCCATGCTGGTTCCAATGACGGCAGCCGGAATGTGTCCGAGCTCTTCCAGTGCTTGGAACACTCCGATGTGGGCGAGCCCCTTGAGCCCACCGCCGCTCAGGACCAATGTGAAGGGTCGAGGATTACTCACGGGTTGCCGGGGAAATGGATCGGTAGGTAACGTACTCTCGGCCGGTCGGAGAACAAAGCATCACCCAGAATGAGCTCGACGATGCCACTACCCGAGTCCGCAGGTGCTCTGCACCTCTACGATGTCGAGGAACTCCGCTCCCGGGAGTTCCCCTGGACCTCTGAGACAATTTATCTCAACAACGCCAGCACCGGTCCTCTACCGGAGCGAACAGTGCACGTCCTCGACGATCTCAACCGTCGTCGAGCCACACCCATGCGGCTGCCGGACGATGATCTCATGGGCATCCTCTCAGAGTCACGGAGGCTGCTCGCCAGTCTGGTAAACGCGTCGCCGGAGGAGATCGCGCTCGCGCCGAATACCAGCTACGGGATCAACCTCGCTGCGACAGGGTTGCCCCTTGAGCGTGGAGACATCATCCTCGTCAGCGATAAGGAGTTCCCAGCCAACGTCTATCCGTGGATGCTCCTCAGAGAGCGAGGCATCCAGTGTGAGCTCGTCCCGACCACCCGTGAGGGCTGGCCGGATGCCGGTCGACTGCTCGACCGCCTCGAGGACCCGCGCGTGCGTGTGCTGGCGCTGTCCTTGGTGCAATTCGGCTCGGGCTACCTCGCAGACTTGGCCCAGTGGTCCTCCGCCACGCGGGACTCCGGCACATTCTTGGTGGTCGACGCGATCCAAGGGCTCGGGCATGTGCCCGTGGATCTCGCGGCGACGCCGGTGGACATCTTGAGTGCTGGCGGGCAGAAGTGGTTGTTGTCCCCTTGGGGGTCAGGGTTCGTCTATGTTCGCGAGGCGTTGCGGGACATGCTACGCCCTCCGGCGACCGGGTGGATGGCATACGAGGGAAGCCAAGATTTCACTCGACTCACGGCGTACGATGACCGCCTCTTGCCGGATGCCCGCCGTTTCGAGTTGGCGTCCCTCCCGTTTCAAGATTTCGTTGGCATGAATGCCTCACTGTCACTGCTTCTTGCGCTCGGCATTCAAGCCATCCGGGATCATGTACAGGAGATCCTCGAGCCGCTCCGCCAGTGGAGCGCACGTCGAGGGGGTTCTATGGTCTCTCCCGCGGGGGCGCATGCCTCTTCGATTCAATGTCTCGCCCCGCCCGATCCGGTGGGAGTGCATCGGGCTCTCACCGCGGCCGGCGTGGTGTCGAGCCTTCGCGAGGGGGGCATTCGGTTGAGCCCGCATTGCTACAACACCGTGTCCGAGATGGAGCGGGTCGTCGAAATACTGGATAGGAGTGAGTCGGGCGTCGAAGCGCGCTAGGCGTCGGTGATCAGGAGGGCGTGGTTCTTCCGGCCCTTTTGCAGCAAGATGTAGCGCCCCGCCAGGAGATCCGCCCGGCCCAGGACCTGACTGTCCCCGGCGATCTTGTCACCGTTGACGCGAAAGCCCCCCCCGCGAATGCCGCGGCGCGCGTCCGCCTTGGAGGACGCGAGCCCCGCGGTGAGCAAGGCATCGACTATGCCGATGCCGTGCGCGACGGCGGTGTCGGCGATGCGGCCGACCGTAAGCTCGCCGGCGAGAATCTCGAGTGCGGCGGTGTCGGTGTCACGGATCGTGGTATCGCCGAACAGGATTCGACTGGCTTGAATCACCGAGGCCGTCGTGTCGCTCCCGTGGATGCGAGTCGTGACGTCCTTCGCGAGGAGACGTTGTGCGTGGCGGGCGCCAGGACTCTCGAGATGCTTCGTGATGATGGCGGTGATGTCCTCGAGCGGCATAAACGTGCAGAGCTTGAGAAGTCGCTCGACGTCCTGGTCGTCGCAATTCAGCCAGAATTGGTGGAAGCGATACGGGCTGGTCTTCTCTGCATCCAACCACACGTTCCCCGCTTCCGATTTCCCGAATTTCGTTCCGGTGGCGGTCGTGAGCAGCGGAAACACAAGGCCGTGCACCTTGGCTCGCTCTCGCCGCGCGACGAGTTCGATGCCGGCCGTGATGTTGCCCCATTGGTCGCTCCCGCCCATCTGAAGTTCGCAGCCCTCGGAACAATACAGGTGCCAGTAGTCGTAGGCCTGGACCAGCATGTAGGCAAACTCGGTGAATGAGATGCCGAGCTCCATGCGGCCCTTGACCGACTCCTTCTGGAGCATGTAGCTCAGCGTGAAGTGCTTTCCCGTGTCGCGCAGGAACGCGAGGAGCGGAATGTCGCGAAGCCACTCCACATTGTTGACGATGCGCACGCGCTCCTCGTCCGCCCCCAGAAAGCGCGATAGTTGGTCGCCAATGCGGGCGCAGTTTGCCGCAATGGCATCGGGGGGGAGCAGCGGGCGTTCCGAGCGCTTGCCGGAAGGGTCGCCCACCAGCCCTGTCCCTCCGCCCAGAACGGCGATCGCCGTTCCGCCGGCGCGATGCAGCCACGCAAGGCCCATCATCGGTATGAGATTCCCGACGTGAAGTGACTCAGCGGTGGGATCGAACCCGACATACCCGGTGATCGGGCCGGTCCCCAGCCGTTCTTCGAGGCCGGGAGTGGCGTCGTGCAGCAATCCACGCTGGGTGAGTTCCGCCTTGAGATCGGGCATAACGGCCAATCGTAGCCCGGCGGGGTGAGAGGAGCAAGCGTAACACGGGCCGCTGCCTCGGCGGCACGGCGAAAGTTGGCCTCCCACCGGTTGGCGCCAGGTTACCCCACAGCTAGTTTTCGAGGTTATGAGGCAGCATTTCGTCCGTGCGGTACGACGCTGGATCCCCCGTGGCCGTGCGGCCCGGGTTGGACTCATCGCCATTCTCGCCGTCGTTGCCTTCGGCTCTGCTTTCGCCTTTGGAGCCTGGAGCAGGGCATGCGCTGGCAGCCGATGTCCCTCGATCGAGGGGCTTGGCGAGTACGACCCCGATCAGGCATCGAAGGTGTATGCCGCCGACGGCCGGCTCATTACGGACTTCGGTTTGGAGCGGCGAACCGTGGTGCCCCTCCGCGAAATGTCGCCGGCCGTGCTTGCCGCGTTTCTCGCAACCGAAGACAAGCGCTTTTATAGACACAGCGGGATCGACTGGATTCGCTTCTTCGGTGCCGTCAAGACCAACATCCTGGCCATGGAGATGGCGGAGGGCTTCTCAACGATTACCATGCAGCTCGCGCGGAATTTGTTTCCGGAGGACATCAGTGGACGTGACAGGACGATTGCCCGGAAGATCCGCGAAGCTCGTGTGGCTCGCCGAATCGAGAAGAAGTACCGGAAGGAGAAGATCCTCGAGCTGTACCTGAACCAGATCGACCTTGGAAATCGCGCCTTCGGTGTCGAGGCCGCGGCGCAGCGCTATTTC
>JABDII010000141.1 GCA_013003805.1 Gemmatimonadales bacterium | reverse complement strand
CACCTCGTCGACCTGCCAAGACTGCCACGCGAGCAATTACACCGAAGTGTTTAACTCGGGACACCCCTACAAGATCAGTCAAGTGGTCGGCGGGGTGTCGCCCACCATCCCCAACAGCCCCGGCGTGCCGGACCCGCCCGTGGGATTCACCTGGAACGATATCACCTACATGATCGGTGGGTATGGCTGGAAGGCGCGGTTCATGGACTCGGAGGGATACATCATCACCGACGGGTGGAACGGCGTCAACGCGCAGTACAATCTTCCCCGGCCGGATCTCGGCATGGGGCTGCCGGCGGCGTGGACATCGTACCACGCAACCGACCCGGTTCGGAAGCCGTACACCTGCGGGACCTGCCATACCACCGGCTGGCTCTCGTTTGCCGACAACGGCGGGGTCAATCAGGACGGGCTCGCGGGGATTCACGGCACGTGGGAGGAGACTGGGATCACGTGTGAGGCCTGCCACGGCCCGGGCGTCGGCCACGTTGTGGCCCAGACCGCGGCGGCCATCACCATCGATCCCACAGCGGAACTTTGCGGCAATTGCCACTTCCGCGACATCAACCATCGGATCGAGGCCAGCGGCGGCTTCATCCGCCATCACGAGCAATTCGATGAACTGACCAACGGCGGCAAGGACACGTTCGATTGCACCACGTGCCACGATCCCCATATCCTCACCAGGTATGGCAATGCCGACGCCGGAGGGATCCTCATCAGTTGTGATGACGCAGCCTGCCACGCGACGCAGGCGGCCAACAACCAGCACATCGTCACGGTCGACTGCGAAAACTGCCACATGGGGCGCGGCAGTAAGTCGGCCCGCTCGGTCCACACGTTCGAGGGGGACATTCGCACCCACATCTTCACCATCAACACCAATCCGTGGCCGAAGGACTCGATGTTCTTCTTCGACGCGGTCGCGGGTAAGACATTTGCCAAGAATTTCGTGACGCTGGACGTCGCGTGTTACACGTGCCATACCGACCCGATCACCTTGGAAGGAGGCGGCAGCAGTCAGCAGTCGCTGACAGACCTCTCGACGAGGGCAACAGGTATCCACAACTAGGTGATCGAATGGCGACGTCGCCTCGGTATTCACCGTGTAGATAGAATCTCGTCGCCAACGTATACTCCAAGGGCCGGTCCTCCATTGTGGGGGCCGGCCCAACTCTTCTAGCGGATCTGAGTGATGCGCCTTCTCATAATCGAAGATGAGCTCAAGGTCGCGCACGCGCTGGAGAGCGGGCTCACGGAAGAACACTATGATGTAGTCGTCTCCACCAGCGGCGAGGATGGCTTCTTCAAGCTGAACGCCGAGGTCTTCGACCTCGTGATCCTCGACCTTTCCCTCCCCGGCCGGGACGGCATCGAGATCCTCGACACGATTCGGAAGCGCGGACTCCAGACGCCCGTGCTGATCCTCACCGCACGAGACTCAATCGCCGACCGCGTGCTCGGGTTGGAGACCGGCGCCGACGACTATCTCGTCAAGCCGTTTGCGTTTCCCGAACTCGTGGCCCGCATTCAGGCGCTGCTCCGCCGCGGACGCCCCGAAAGCGTTCTCAAGTTGCAGGCGGGCGATTTGAACGTGGACCTCGTGACGCGGACCGTCACGCGGGGTGGCCAGACCCTGAGTCTCACGGCCCGAGAGTTCGAGTTGCTCGAGTACCTTGTCCGGCACCAGGGCCATGCGGTGTCTCGCGAGATGCTGGCACGCGACGTCTGGAAGGTCGAGCCCGGCCTGACTCCGCTCGACAACGTCATCGACGTCCAGATGTCGCGGCTGCGGCGGAAGATAGATCAGGGTTGCCCCAGGAAGCTGATTCACACGCTCCGCGGCGTGGGGTTCATGTTGCAGGAAAGCGGAGCATGACCCGCTGGTGGTCCAGCCGGAGCATCCGGCTGCGCATGACGGTCTGGTACGGCGGGACGCTATTGCTGCTGCTCCTGCTCTATAGCGTTGTGGTGACGGCGATCATCTGGCGCAGCCTGTCAGGCACGCTCGACAGGCGTTTACACAGTGATTTCGAAATCGCTGAGACGATGCTGGAGCGAGCGGACGACGGCCAGATCCGCTGGCTCGGACCACTACATCCGCATCAGGGCGACGAACTCGATCATCAGATTTGGGCGGAAGCATGGAGCCCGGAAGGCACCCTGCTGTTTCGAGCCGAACTTCCCGACTGGCTCGCCGAAGCCATGCCGGACGCCACGCCGGACTCCGACCTGGAAATCATCGGCCGGTTGACGCTGCCGGATAACGTTCGAGTGCGGTTTCTGCAGGGACCCTTCACGGTCGGCGGCGAGCCCATTCTCCTTCGCGTCACGCGCTCCGAGGATTCCTTGCTCCGCACCATGCGGATCCTCATTCTCATTCAGCTTCTCGCCCTGCCACTCACCGCGGCGTTGGCGGGACTAGCCGGGTATACCTTGGCGCAGCAGCTCCTGGACCCGGTCACCCGGATGACGGAACGGGCCAGAGCTATCACCGCCGAGCGGCTCGATGAGCGCCTTCCGGTGCACAACCCGGATGACGAACTGGGGAACCTGGCCGAGGTATTCAACCAAACATTCGCGCGTCTCGAGCGATCCTTCGAGCGGCTGCGTCAGTTCACCTCGGATGCATCACACGAATTGCGCACGCCGCTCACGAGCATCCGGAGCGTCGGCGAGGTTGTGCTCCGGGAGCCGCGTGACCCAACGGCCTATCGTGACGCCATCGGGAGCATGCTCGAGGAGGTCGACCGCGTGGCACGATTGACCGACACGCTGCTGACGCTGAGCCGCGCGGACGATGGGCGAGTGACGCTCAGGCAGAGGGACCTCGACTTGTCCGAGTTCGCGCGGGACGTGGTCGAGGAGTTGAGCCTGCTCGCTGAAGAGAGAGGACAATCGCTAGTGCTCGAGGCGCCTGGGCCAGTGCATGTGAGTGCCGACCGAGACGTCTTGCACCACGCGTTGGGCAACCTGGTGGACAATGCGGTGAAGTACAGCCCGGAAGGGACAGCCATCCGCGTCGCCGTCGGCCAGACGGCCGACAGTGCCGTGGTGGAAGTGATCGATCAGGGCCTAGGGATTCCTCAGGCACATCAGGATCACATCTTCCAACGATTCTACCGGGTCGACCGATCGCGATCGCGGTTGGACGGCGGCAGTGGGCTTGGACTGGCGATCGTCCAATGGGCGGTCGAGGCGCACGGCGGCCAAGTAAAGGTGGAAAGCACCGAAGGAAAGGGCAGCATCTTCCGCATCCATCTCCCCAATGGCACTGGTGCGTAGCGGGGTTCGCAAGAGGACCCGCACGGGCCACACGTAGGCCTCGCACTCCGTCAGAGGGCCGTACCGCACGGCCCCGCTGTTGTTGCACCTCGGCTCGGCGCATGTTGCGGAATCGCACACCCAAGACCTCCACCATATACGGATTGGCCGGCTCACGCCCCACATGGGTGCAGATTCATGCAGCTTCCAGCCTGTCTTCACAGTCCACTCGCTACTTTACGGCACAGTCACGTTTGCCTGGACGGTGGCATCTTTCTAGCGCTACAGCTCTGCTTTATGGACGGCGTCCAGCCCCGCTCAACCCTCAGGCAGTCCTTGCGGCAGTGGCTTTCGGTCCGGTTGCCCGCCCGTTTGGCCGCTGCCCACACGCGCAGAGGATAGAGAGCCATGGCCGTAAGCGACACGCAATCCAGCACCGGAAAACTCGAAGTACTGCCCGCGCTCTCCCCGGAGTTCGAGGAGATCCTCACGCCCAAGGCCCTCGCCTTCATCGAGAAGTTGGTGCGTGCGTTCTGGCCCGAGCGCGAAACACTCCTCACACGGCGAGTCGAGCGCCAGCGCGAGATCGATGCCGGGGCAATGCTCGATTTCTTGCCGGAGACCGCCGCTATCCGTCATGCGAAGTGGACCGTGGCGGACGTGCCGGGAGATCTGGCGGACCGCCGAGTTGAGATCACGGGCCCGGTCGACCGGAAGATGATCATCAACGCGCTCAATTCCGGCGCGAATGTGTTCATGGCGGATTTCGAGGATTCGAACTCGCCAACCTGGCACAACGTGATGCAGGGTCAGATCAATCTGCGCGACGCGGTACGCGGCACTATCGGGTTCACCAGCCCCGAGGGCAAGCAGTACGCCCTGAACCCGCAGACCGCGACGTTGATGGTCCGGCCACGCGGCTGGCATCTGGTAGAGAAGCACGTGCGCCTCGACGGCGTTCCAGTCTCCGCTAGCATCTTCGACTTCGGGCTCTACCTATTCCACAACGCCAAGGCACTGCTCCAGCGCGGGAGCGGCCCGTACTTCTACCTGCCCAAGCTCCAGAGTCACCGGGAGGCCCGTCTGTGGAATGACATGTTCGTGATGGCGCAAGACGAGTTGGGCATCCCACAGGGATCCATCCGCGCCACGGTGCTCATCGAGACGCTACCAGCGGCATTCGAGATGGATGAGATCCTGTACGAACTGCGCGACCACTCGGCTGGGCTCAACTGCGGCCGATGGGACTACATCTTCAGCCTCATCAAGACCTTCTGGAACAATCCCGAGTTCACGCTGCCGGATCGGGCGCTCGTCACCATGAGCACGCACTGCATGCACTCGTATTCCCTGCTCGCGATCCAGACCTGCCATCGCCGGGGCATCCACGCCATCGGAGGGATGGCGGCGCAGATCCCGATCAAGCACAACCCCGAAGCCAACGAGCATGCGCTTGCCAAGGTCCGAGAGGACAAGCTCCGCGAGGTCGGGGACGGGCACGACGGGACCTGGGTGGCGCATCCGGGGCTGGTCGACCTCGCAAAGACCATCTTCGACGAGCGAATGCTCGAGCCGAACCAGATTCGACGCAAGCGCGAGGACGTGCGGATCACCGCCGAGGACCTCCTGACCGTGCCGCACGGACAGGTCACCGAGGGAGGGGTACGACACAACATCGACGTCGGTCTCCAGTACATGGCGGCCTGGCTCAGCGGAAACGGCTGTGTCCCCATTTACAACTTGATGGAGGATGCTGCCACGGCCGAAATCTCCCGCTCTCAACTGTGGCAATGGCTGCATCATCCCGACGCGACGCTCGATGATGGGCGGCCAGTCACGGCGGAGTTGATGGAGGCCTTGATGGACGAGGAAACCGAAAAGCTCCACGCCGCCCTGGGTGACGATCGCTTCGAGGCGGGACCCTACGAGCTGGCGCGGAGTCTCATCGAATCAATCGTCAATCGCGACTCGTTCACCGAGTTCATGACGACAGTGGGATACGAACACCTGGATTGACCGGACTTCCAGCAAAGGAGTACACGATGGACGGCAAGGAAAAAGGCATTCTCGAGCTCGAAAGGAGCTGGAAGACCTATGAACGCTGGCAGGGGATCGACCGACCCTATTCCGCGGAGGACGTCTTCCGTCTCCGCGGCTCGGTTCAGATCGAGCACACCTTGGCCACCCTCGGGGCCAGACGGCTCTGGGACTTGTTGCACACCACACCCTATGTGAATGCGCTCGGCGCGCTGACCGGGTCGCAGGCCGTTCAGATGGTCCAATCCGGGCTCCCGTCGATCTACTGTAGCGGCTGGCAGGTCGCTGGTGACATGAACACTGCCGGTCAGACGTACCCCGACCAGAGCATCTACCCGGTCGACAGTGTGCCCAACCTGATCCGGCGGATAAACAATGCGCTCCAGCGCTCCGACCAGATCACCCACGAGGCCGGGAAGGACGAACGGCAGCCTCACTGGTTCGCACCCATCGTGGCCGACGCTGAGGCCGGCTTCGGCGGTGTGCTCAACGCCTTCGAGTTGATGAAGGCGATGATCGACGCGGGTGCGGCAGGCGTCCACTTCGAGGACCAATTGTCGTCGTTCAAGAAGTGCGGCCACATGGGTGGAAAGGTCCTGGCGCCGACGGGGGAGGCGATCAACAAGCTGGTTGCCGCGCGGCTGGCGGCGGACGTCGAGGGTGTGCCCTCCGTGCTCATTGCCCGCACCGACGCCAACTCCGCAACCCTCTTGGCCAACGACGTCGACGAGCGGGACCACGCGTTCTTGACCGGCGAGCGGACCCCGGAAGGCTTCTTCCACGTGCGCACCGGGCTGGATCAGGCGATCGCTCGCGGGCTGGCCTACGCGCCGTATGCCGACCTCCTCTGGTGCGAGACCGCACACCCGGACCTGGAGGAGGCCCGGCGATTCGCGGAGGCGGTTCGGGCCAAGTTCCCAGGGAAGATGCTGGCCTACAACTGCTCGCCGTCATTCAACTGGCGGCGGCACCTGGACGAGGCAACGATCGCCAAGTTCCAGCGTGAACTGGGTGCGATGGGGTACAAGTATCAGTTCGTGACCCTGGCCGGCTTCCATTCGGTCAACGCGGCCATGTTCGAGCTGGCGCGGGGCTATCGCGAGACCGGCATGGTGGCCTATTCCGAACTACAAGACCACGAGTTCGAGCTGGAAGAGCAGCACGGCTATCGCGCGGTCAAGCACCAGTCGTTCGTGGGTGCCGGGTACTTCGATGACCTTACGCAGGTGATCACCGGAGGCAAGACCTCGACCACGGCGATGGAGGGCTCGACGGAGCAAGAACAATTCGAGGAAGAAACGCCCGACTTCGTCGACGTCGAGCAGCAGCGCCGAGCCGCCAGCTAAGGCGGCTGGGCGGGGACCAACGCAATGCGGGGGAGCTTCGTTGGAGGCTCCCCCGCTTGCATTACTGGGTCCGTCCTTCGCTCAGTCCAGACGTGTCCCCCGAGCGAACACCGTGTCGTCCTCGTCCCGCATCTCGAAGCCCGTGGTGCGCCCCGATTCGACGGTGAATTCGAGGACGGCCCTCCACACATCATAGAGCGCTCCGCCCTTCAGGAACCCGGCGTTATACCACTCGTCCGTCACATGTATGAGGATCATCTCGTCGGCCATCCGCTCGGCAAAGCCCCACCGCACCTTCAGCATGTCGCCTTCGTAGTAGGTCTCGAAGCGACCTGGGGGCGGCATGTTCTCCCCGACAAACGCTATTTCGTACGCGCCGATGTAGGGCTCGACGACATTTTTGGCCACGGTCAGGACCTGCGACGGCTCGACATCGAAGCGGAGCGAGACCTCGGTCGTGGCCCATCTGAGGCTCAGCACCGTCCCCGAGGGCTCCACCACCGGAAAGGAGAAGGTCATGGTCTCCATATGCGGCGCAGTTTCTGGCTTGACCTTGAAACGAATCTGGTCGTCGCTCGGGCCCGGATGTGCCAGATGGAAGAGTCGCGCCTTGGGATGGAACACGACCTCCCACTCCTCGGGCTGGACCACCATCCAGAGCGAATACTTGCCCTTGGCGAGCGCCTGCCCGTTGACCGTGACGTCCTTGTTGACTTCGACGGTTGCGGCCCAGTTGGCT
Organism: Gemmatimonadales bacterium; assembly: GCA_013003805.1. GTDB lineage: Bacteria > Gemmatimonadota > Gemmatimonadetes > Gemmatimonadales > GWC2-71-9 > JABDII01. The sequence continues at coordinate 117 of JABDII010000141.1, read as the reverse complement.
CCGGGTGTCCACACCTCGCCCCAGTGAACGAAGCCGCCGAAGATCGGATCACGACCGCGAGCTACCGGCCGGGAAGCCACCACGGTGATGGTCGTACCGTCGACGGTCTGGGCAACC
>JABDII010000138.1 GCA_013003805.1 Gemmatimonadales bacterium | reverse complement strand
CCCAGGACCCGCTGCAAATGGTGTTGCGTTATCCGGGCCAACCAAGTCCTTGGTATTCAGCCCCACGGGCCTCGCAATGGGTTTTGCCAACGGCACATGGGTTCTTCAGTGGGGGCATACGCTGCGTAAGGTGATCACCTCGAGGCTTGGACGAGCTCGTATCGTTCGCTGATGGTCACCCCGGCGTGCGGAGCTCACGAGGTGGGGCTGCGGGGCGGCACCTCGATGGCATAACGCCGAATCTTGTTCAGTAACGTCGAACGAGATATCCCGAGTAGGAGCGCCGCGCGGCGACGGTTCCCCCCCGTATGCTTCAGCATCGCGACGATATGCCTTCGCTCGACCACATCCAGGGTTTCCGGCTCGGGGGGGTGGCCGGAAGCGAGGGCACGCTCAAGGCGCTGGAGATCAAGCTCCGGATCGTGGAGATCGATGGCGAGCACATCAGGCGTTCCGTCAGCAGTGATGCCGGCCACGTCCGCGAGGCGGGCCACCCCCGAGGCCCTATACCCGGCGCGTCGGAGTGCCGTTACCAGCGCCTCCCGTCGACCCCCGTCATCCCCCACGACGACGATTTCTAGCGCTTCCATATTCGGAAGCTAGTGTCCGCCGCGACCACGAGCCACTGATGTCACAGGCGTTCGCGCGGACGCGTGTTAACTTCCCCAGCGTATGCCGACCCGAACCGAGTCCGATCGGAATCGTCCCATCGTCGACATTGCCGGCGTCCAGTTCGGCCAACGGGTGCAAGATCCGTTTCTCGTCCTCGCCGTCGAGCATCGCGGCATCGACGAACCGTTCACGGTGATCGCCCTCGGCAATCGCACCGGCCGAATCGAGACCGCGCCCTTCTGGCTCAAAGATCTTCCTCGTATCTCCGGCATCGTGAAGGGAGATGTCGTGCAAGTCATCGGGGAGATCGCGGCCTACCGCGACCGACGTCAGCTCAAGGTTCTCTCTATTCGGGTGCTTCCCAAGGACGGAATCGATTGGTGGAGTCTCATGCCATCGGTGGGAGATCTTGACCCCTACTGGGAAGCCGTCGACCGGTGGCGAGGAGATATTACCCGACCCCACTTGCGGGCGGTCGTTGATCTCTGCTTCTCGAACCAGGATTTTCGGGCCCAATTCGAAGCCTGCCCGGCGAGCCTAACCGCGCACCATGCCGCCTTGGGTGGGCTGCTGAGGCATACGGCCGAAGTCGCGGCGATTGCCCGCGCCATCGCCCGGGTGTGCCAGGCAGAAGTCGATGTGGTCCTGGCCGGCGCCTTGTTGCACGACATCGGTAAGATCGAAGCCTATCGCTGGCAAGGGGGGTTTGATCTCTCCGAGCAGGGCGCCCTGCTCGGCCCGCAGGTGCTCGGCGCGCGGATGCTCGAACGGATGGTGCGGGAGGCGGAGACCCCGCCCTGCACCGATCGCGAACTGGCCCTGCTCCAGCACCTGGTCCTTGCCCAAGCGGACACCGGCGACACCGCCGGACCGATCCGACCCGCAACACTCGCGGCAACCGCCCTGTATCATGCGGACCAGGCGAGCGCCCGCACCGCGCTCTGTGCCGACGCGATCGCGTCCCCCGACCTCTTTCAAGGGAAAGCTCAGGTGAGTTCGAGTCACGTCCGCCAACTCGAGGGGCGGCAGGTCCTGAGCGGCCAGAGTGATTGGGGCCTTGAGGAGCCAGCTGCGGACAAAAAAAAGGGACGACCGTCTGGCTCTTAACCAAACGGCCGTCCCACACATCAGCTACCCGAGGTCGTGGCTTGCGCCGCCGTTCTTCTCCCACTCGCCGCCGCTTGGCTGATTCGCCGATCGGTAGGGCTGAGTGAGGCCTCAGCTTCCATCCCCAGGCCGGATGGCCGTCCCACCTGGTTCGTTGATGCGAGCGCTGCGAGTCAGATCGAGTCGCGGACCGACCTTTCGCACTGCACCCCGAGGCGCCACATCGGGGTGGATGAAGCGCGCGACTGGCTCCATCCGCCTTGGTCGAGGTGATCACCGGGATCGAACGGCCACCTGAGCCCTTGGTTGCTTGGTGACCTCCCCCGATATCTCGCCGAGGCTCACTCGTTGGTCGTACTCAGGATTCAGGGATCTCAAGCCGGTTCCAACCAGTGATGGACCTCAAGATAAGGCCCCGCGAAAATCGCGCAAGTGCCTGTCTTTCTTCGGGTTACACGATTTTACCTGTGGACATTTTGTGGAGGGTTAAGCCCTAGTGCAGGCTTCGAGTAGGCCCCCTCTCCACAAGGTGTGGAGATGTTGATGACCGATTCTCCACACCTCGTGGCGGAGTGTTGGTCGGACCTCTGCTCGAGTGATGCTCTGGCTTGGTGGGGCCCGGTCTCAGGATTCGAGACCGACCTCGATGTAGCGGAACGACGGATCCGCTTCGGTGGGCAGGAACAAGCATCCAGCAGAGCTGGCGGCAAACCAGCCGCCAAGCAGCGCCCGCGGAACGTCGAGTTCTTGAATCACGGCTCCGAGCCAACGTCGTAGGTGTCGCACCTCGGGGGCTCGACGGGCCAGGATTGAAA
>JABDII010000131.1 GCA_013003805.1 Gemmatimonadales bacterium | reverse complement strand
CATCCTGGCAGCGCGGTTGCCAGCGGTCTGATTCAATCCGTGAGAGATCGAGGAGGTCATCGATCAGGTGCTGGAGCCGCTGGGCGTTCTTGTGAATGGTCTCGAGAAACCGCCGTGACGTCGTGGGGTCGGGCTCGTCCTGGAGCAGCGTCTCGGTGTACCCCGTAATGGACGTGAGCGGGGTCTTGAGTTCGTGTGATGCGTTGGCGACGAAGTCCCTTCGCACGGTTTCGAGCCGGCGCACCTCGGTGAGGTCGTGCATGACGAGGACCAACCCGCCACCCTCGAGGGGACGCCCATTGATGAGAATACTCCGGCCATCCAGCCGTATTTCGCGCTCGACCGGGTCACCATTCAGCACCTCCTGCACCACATCTCGAGACTCACGATTGCGGAACAACTCGAGAAGCGGAGGCACCGCTTGTTGGCCAGCGTAGCCCAAGAGCCGCCGGGCAGCCGGGTTGGCGGTCAGTACGGCGCCACGTTCGTCGGTGGAGATGACCGCCTCGACCATCGATTCGACGAGTGCGGTGGACTCGGCGCGCTCGGCCCGAAGCGTCTCGAACCGCTCGGTGAGTTGCTGACTCATCTGGCGCAGTGCTTGCACCAGCGCGTCGATATCGGGGATGCCAGAGTGAGGAAACCGCGGGAGGTTGCCTGCTGCGATCGCCCGTGACGCCGCGGTCAACCCAATCAAGGGCCGCGTGATCGAACGAGCGGCGATGTACGCGAGGGCCGTTCCAACCGCCAGCGCCAAGAGCGCCGCCCAAAACATCGAGCGCCGGACTCTGCTCAGGGTCTCCTCCACCCCCTCGAGCGGAGCCGCGACGCGTACAACAGCGGGTCCGCCGGGGACGGCTACATAGTAGTACTCGCGGCCCATGGTCTCGCTTCGCCGGATGGCGGATCCCATGGCGCCGCCGAGCGCGGCCTGGATCTCGGGTCGGTCGGCATGATTTGCTATGTTCGCGGTGGCGAGGTCGACGACGTCGCTCTCGGCCCGCACGCGTCCGGTCGGATCAATTAGCGTAATCCGGAGATCGTGCTCCCGGCCCAGCCGGCGTACCGCGGCCTGCCACCCGAGCGAGTCATCCGGAATCGCCTCCCGCACGAGGGAAGCTTGACGCTCAACCGACTGCTCGATTTCTCCTTGGAGATCGCTCCGGAAGGATCGTGCGGTACTCCAGACGAGCACGCTGAGCGCAAGGAGCACCACCGCGAAGGTACCGAGGACGACGCGACCCGTGAAGTTCATAGCGCCTGAGACTTAGCCAGGTGTGCGAAACCGATACCCCACTCCGCGGACAGTCTCGATCAGCTCGCCTGCACCCCGGAGCTTGGCTCGGAGGCGCTGCACATGCATGTCAACCGTACGGGTGTTGATGTCGGGCTGTGCATCCCATACTGCTTCGAGGAGTTGGGGTCGAGTCTGCACTCGTCCGCGACGGTCGATCAACGTGCGCAGCAACTTGAACTCCGTGGCCGTGAGCTGCAGCTCCTCGTCGTCCAGGTACGCGCGGTGGGCCACCCGGTCGATTCGGATTGGGCCGGCGTGCGAACGCCCACCCGCCGCGACCGGCGGGGCACTCAGCCGGCGCAGCAAGGCAGCGACCCTGAGCGACAGCTCTTGGGGAGAGAAAGGCTTGGTCAGATAATCGTCGGCACCCTGCGACAGACCTCGGATCCGATCCGCCTCCTCCTTGCGTGAGGTGAGGAGGATGATGCCGACGTCTCGGGTCTCCTCCCGCTCGCGTAATTCTTGGAGCACCTCATAGCCCGAGATGCCGGGCAGCATCAAATCAAGTACGATCACATCGGGCCGCTCCTCACTCGCCGCGTTCAACGCCTCCTTGCCGGTCGCGGCCGTGGACACGCGATAGCCGCTCTTGGCGAGGTGATAGACAACCAGGGCCGTGATGTCGGGCTCGTCGTCCACCACCAGCACGCGGGCATTCGCAATCTCCGCCCCGAGGGCCGGTGTCATGTGAGTGCGGGTTCGGACGGCTTGGTCCGGTCGACAGCGTGCGCCCGACTCCGTCGCATGGCAAGGAGGCGCTCCGCCTTGAGCTTCTCATCGCTGTGCACGGTCTCGAGGATGGCCCGGACTACCTTGCCGTGCGCATTGTCTTCCCGATCTAGCCGGTACAACACGAATTGGGCAATGGGCGTGTCGCGTACGATCCCGATTTTCCGGAGTACCCGGAGGTGCCGGGACACGGTCGGCTGTGGGAGATCGAGGATTGCCTGGAGGTCGGACACGAATAGCGGGGCCGCCGCCAGGCAATTCAGGATTCGAAGCCGCGTCGGTTCGGCGAGCATGGGCAGAAAAACGAGCGGCGATTGATACCGGGGCATATATGGCCAAACGAATACCTT
>JABDII010000110.1 GCA_013003805.1 Gemmatimonadales bacterium | reverse complement strand
CTCCACAGTGGTCTGGGCCCACCACCCTACGAGGCCAACCACCAGCGCCGCCGCGAGCGGGATCATCCAAGGGCGAAAACGCACGCGCTTCCCTTCGTCACAATCGAATCAGCACGGATTTCACCGGGGTTCCGTCAATGGACGTCCCCGACTGCCAGCCACCATAGTACCGGGCAGGAGCAAGATCATCAAATCATGCCCCTCGGAGAGTCAAACACAGCTTTGCTTGGTCGGGTTCCCCCACCCCGTCCGTCCGATGCGCTTCTCCCCCTGGGCCCGGCCTGGGAGGGATGGCGTGAGGTGGCAAACCGGTTAGTATCGTCGGGACGCCGGGTATATCGGCTCGGACCGCAAATCCCTCACCCGCCCTCCCTATGAAACGACCACACATCGTTGGGTCGATCCTCCTGGCCGTGACCCTGGCATCGACCTCGTGCGCCCCAGGGTCCTTCGTCGTCCCCGATTCTTTCGCCCCCACCGTCATCCTGGTCTCGATTGACGGTCTTCGGTGGGATTACATGGAGCGGCCAGCGATGGCGAACCTGCGGCGCCTCGCCGCCCGTGGCGTCCGCGCGGAGGGCATTGTTCCGGCGTTTCCCACGAAGACCTTTCCCAATCACTACACCCTCGTCACTGGGCTCTACCCCGACCATCATGGCATCGTGGCCAACAACATGTGGGACCCATTGTTGCAGGCGAGGTTCGGCTTGAGCATTCGCGAGGCCGTGGCCGACGGGCGGTGGTGGGGAGGCGAGCCGATTTGGGTGACGGCCGTCAAGCAGGGACAGCGGGCGGCCCCGATGTTCTGGCCGGGATCGGAGGCGGAGATCAAGGGAGTCCGACCTACCTATTGGATGCCGTACGATGGGAATCTCCCGGACGCCGCGCGGGTCGACACAGTGCTGTCCTGGCTCAGCCTGCCAGTTGACCGACGGCCGAGCTTCCTCACCCTATACATCAGCGCAATTGACGAAGCGGGACATCGGCATGGTACCAATTCCCCCGAGCTGAATGAGGGGCTCGCCCTGGTCGATCGCGTGCTCGGGCGCCTGATCGATGGGCTCGAGGCCCGTGGCCAGCGGGATCGCGTGGACGTGATTGTCACCACCGATCACGGCATGGCTGACACATCCGTCGACCGGGTCATCATCATCGACGATTACATCGATCTCTCAATCGTTCGCGTGGTGGATTGGTCCCCAGTCATTGCCATAGCCCCCCCGGCCGATCGCATCGATGACGTGTACCAGCAGCTGGTGAATGCTCACCCCAACCTCAAGGTGTATAGGAAGGAGGAGGTACCGGCCTATCTGCATTTTGGCAGCCACCACCGCGTCCCCGCCATCATCGGCATCGCCGACGAGGGCTGGTCGATCGGATCCCGCCAACGCTTCGAGGAGCGTCCCGAGTGGTTTGCCGGAGCGACCCACGGGTACGACCACGCTCTCGAATCGATGAAGGGCGTCTTCGTGGCGGATGGTCCCAGCTTCAAGGACGGCGCCGTCGTCCCAGCATTTCAGAACATTCATCTGTACGCCTTGATGAGTCACATTCTGGGATTGGAACCAGCGCCCAACGACGGGACCATCGACTCGGTGCGCACGTTGCTTCGGGTGGCGGGCATCCCAGCGTCTGAACACTAGCGAATCCCCTAACTCCAGGAACCCACGCCATGCCGTATGAGGCTTATAAGGTGCTCCACATCCTCGGAATCCTCCTCCTTTTCGTTGCCCTGGGCGGCATCGCGCTCCATGCCTGGAACGGGGGTACGAAGCAGGACAACCAGGGCCGGCGGGCCGCAGCAGCGATGCACGGCCTCGGGCTCTTTCTCATTCTGCTGGCTGGGTTCGGGATGCTGGCGCGGCTGGGCATCATCCAGGGCGGGCTGCCCGGATGGGTGTGGGCCAAGCTGGCCCTCTGGCTGGTGATAGGTGGGCTTTTTCTGATGCCCTATCGTCGGCCCGGCATTGCCAAGCCGGTGTTCCTGCTGGTCCCGCTTCTCGGGGCCCTCGCGGCGGTGCTGGCCATCTATAAGCCGTTCTAGCGCGAGCTCTCAGGCGGTTCGGAGGCGACTTCCTTCTCGTCGTAATAATCCACCTTGTGCACCGGCATGACCACGCTAGAGAGCACGTTGAGCACGTGGCCGCCGATGCGCTTGTAGTAGCGTGCGCCGAGCACCAGGGCCGTTGCCGTACCGGCATCGTATGGCCCCTGGGCCACCTTGGTAAGCAACGCGTCGGTGCGGTGGGCTAGTTCTCGGCCGGCCAATATCAGTTCCAAAGCCTTCTCACGATCCGATGTGGCGAAGACTTCGTACGCGGATTGAAACGATCGTTCCACCCCCACACGGATTTCCTGGAGTTCCCGGACGTTGTCGTCGTCCGGCAAGGGGTCTGGGTAGATGTCGACGACTTCGGAGAGGTTCTTCGCGTAATCGCCGAGACGCTCCACGTCCTTCACCAGGCTCATCAGGATGAGACAGTAGGGTACGCTTGCACGATTGCTCGGGACCGAGAGATGTGCCACGACCAGCTTGCGGATTTTCCGCTCCAGGATGTTGACCTGCCGGTCTTCCTGGTAGATATGCGAGCGTTCCTCGGGAGAAGGCTTCTTTCCGAAATAGATCTCGCCGGCAAGCATGGTCATGTCATAGGTCAGGTTGAGCATGCGGCGAAATTCTTCGCCCATGGCGCCGAGCGGATCGTCGGATCGCAGAATGCTGAGGAGTTCACGTAGCATGGGAAGCCTCGAATATCCTATCGAGTCAAGAGGGAGTGCAGAAAGGCCAGGAGGGCGGGCAGCCCGTAAAACAGGCCGAGGACGTAGAACAGGGCCCAGCGGCGAGAGTGTGTGGCGACAGTCGCGATCCACTCCGCTCCAGCCACCGGGAGCCGGCGGACTCGGCGGACGGGAAAGATGATCGCGGTCGCCGACAGATTGAAC
>JABDII010000098.1 GCA_013003805.1 Gemmatimonadales bacterium | reverse complement strand
GTGCCCCTCCCTGGCACCACTGCGTCTCTGCGAGCCTAACGAAGCGCTACGCCGAGCGACTTGACCGTCTCCACATTAAGATAGCGATCGACAGGCAGGCCCTTGGCACGCTGGTATGCATTCACCGCGCGCATCGTGCCAGTCCCAATCACGCCATCGACGCTGCCAGGGTTATGCCCGGCACGCTGAAGCGCCAACTGGATGTCCCGGATCCGACCCCGAGTCATGTTGGTCTCACACAGAATCTCCCGCCACTCGAGATGGCCCTCCGACACCAGCTCCGTCTTGGTGATCGTCTGGTACTCGGCAGGGATCGTTGTCCGAACTTCACGGGCCGGCTCGGCCTGCTTCCGCACCGTTACGGTCTGGTACTCGGCCGGAATGGTGACTTCCCGCGTCGTGGCCGGCGTCTTGACCACTCGCCTGGTGACCGTCTTGTACTCGGCAGGAACCTCTACCAGGCACATGATCTCGCCGGTTGCCTGATCCACCTTCTGAATCGGGCCGGTGCCCTTCTTCCAGGTCGTATACGCCGCCTTGACCAGCACCCGCTCAGTCTCGGTGCCGTACTGCGCGGGAACGACTACCAAACGGCTCGAAGCCTCCTTGACCAGCACCCGCTCCGTCACGGTCTCGTATCGCGCGGGGATGATCCGCACCTGCTCCGACTCCGCCCTGGCCAACACCCGCTCGGTCGCCGTCCGACTCTGCGCCGGCACCCACATCCTGGCATAGCACTCGCCGGGCTTCGCGTTCGGCGGCAAGAGGTCGTCGCCCGCCACGGCCTGCTGTGCATTGAGCTGCGCCGTGCCACCCAGCGCCAGCGCCAGCAACGTAAACATCAAGCTTCTCTGGATCACTCTCATTCTCCTCTTCGACTACAGGTTATCGGATTCGTCCAGGCCTGCCGAGGGCGTCGATCGCCCGGCGCTCAAGAGAGCGCTTGCTCGGCATACCGCTCCATGATGGCAGGTAGGATGCCACCGAAGATCAATCTCGTAAGGCATTGTGCAAAATAGGCTTAGAGAATCAGGCCCCAGGAGTCTGGTGCCCTCAGATCCGGATCAGGGACGTTGGGGTCTAGATCCTGGACTGGGATTCATCGAAGCAAGGCGCCGGCAGCTACCGGATGGGGGCGACAGACCCGAACGCCAGTTCCGGGCCTGTCACGGTGCCGGAGTTCAGCGGCCCAGGCCGCCCCAGAGGAGAGCAGCAATCCCCCGCACGAGGAAGGACTCCGCGCCGATGGACCGACGCCATTGGTCGATAAACTCGCTCCCCGGATACGCACAAATGATCGCTAGTCACTGCCGCCGTCGAGCAACCGGCTGACCGACTGGGCCAGGTCGAAATCCAGCGGCGTGAGCCCACCGGCATCGTGGGTCCACAGATCGATGACCACGCGGTTGTAGACGTTACTCCAATCCGGGTGGTGATTCCGCCGCTCCGCGAGCATGGCCACCTGGGTCATGAACCCGAAGGCTTCGAGGAAGTTCGAGAATTGGAATTCGCGATGCAGCCGCCCGTCGATCATCTCCCAGCCCTCTACCTCTGCCAGCCTGGCCTGGACCTCTTCCTCAGAGAATTTCTGCCTCGCCATCTGCCCTCCTCGTCGCGTTGTCGGGTCTAGACGTCATGCTTCGTCGTCGGCCGCATTGCGCAGCCGAAAGGCACAGAAGTATCCCTCATGTTCGGGGCCGCGAACACCGCTGGCCCAGGTACCCCGAAATCCTCCCGGCGTGATCTCCTTCACGTACAACGCCATGAAACCACCATCAAAGCGGACCATATCGCGGTGATTCGCATCAGAACCCACCCGCATGGTAATGCTCGTGACTGAACCGGTTTCATTCTGGGCGACTTGCTCCAGCACCGCCACACCGGGTTGGGCTGGATCGAGCAGAACCGCACTGCCGAGTCGCATCCCACCAACCTGCTCGATCGCTGCATCAAGGGAGCCATACAGCGGCATGCGTGCCCCGGTGACGGGCACGCCCCCAGGCAACGCAACCGACTGGAGGGCACTGTCCTGCGGATGCAGCGCGAGTGTGCCCTCGATCAGTTGGTCCGAGTAGTCGGCTGACGTGCCGACCAAGATGACCCGAAACAAGCCCGCCAGGTTTCCGGCTCGTGCGCTGGGCTCAAGCTCGGCCCCATCCGGTAGCGGAGTGCATTCTTGACCGTTTCTCGCCTGATTCGCGGCGCACCCGGTGGATGCCGCCGCGAGCATCAGCGGGCCGAGCCAAACAAAGGAGCTGAGTTGCACGTCGCCCTCATGTCGTGAAATGGTTCATTCCGCTCGTCAGCCGGACCCATCACGGG
>JABDII010000352.1 GCA_013003805.1 Gemmatimonadales bacterium | reverse complement strand
GGGAATGATCGAACGCACCTGCCCAATAGGAAGAACCACTTCGGTACCGGAGGAATCTCCGGCGGCCTGGATGCCGCGCACCGAGTCCGCGGTGACGACGAGACCGGTCACCATCACTGTGTTCCCTCCAACCCGAACTTGGTACTCCTGGTTCGGCGGATGGGCCCGGGGGACGAGGGCGATGGGAGACTGTCGGGTGGCGCAGCCGGCTAGTATGGCGGCCCCAAACACACCCACCCGGCGGAGAGACTTCTGCCGGGCATCGATGGCCGCGAGTAGACGCATGGGCACCTCCGAGTGTTGGGGCTGGGACGGTCGTGTTTCGCCCGTCCTGATTCAGCCTACTTGGGAGGCGTTACCTGGCCGTGACTCAGGGAAGGCGCCGCGATGGTGGGCACACAAAACCGATGGAGGGCTCGGGATGAGCCCTCCATCGGTTTGTACAGCTAGGGCTGCGGACTACGGGTGGATATGGAATAGGTTCGATACCACCTCAGTCGCGTCAGGAGAGTCCGGGGAGGGGAGGTCGGAACTTTGAGCCAACAACCGATAGCCCCCTGTCTTGTCGATCGAAAGGCCCCCGAATCTCACCAAACCGAGTGTATCGGTCACCCCTGAGCAAGTTCCAACTTGGCCGTCGAGCACGCAGAACCCAAAGCCAGGAGGAACTGGATCCGGTGGAGCGGTGGGACCACCCAATGTTGCGTTAACACTGTTGTTCCCGAAGATGCTCAACGTTATCCCGAGGTCAATGAACGGCGTATCCCCGTCTCCGAAAGCTCCGACAACAACCGTGTCGAGGGTCTGATTGAGGAATCCGTCTACGGGCTGAACCGTGAACCTGAGATTAATCGCGCCTGCAGAGACCACCGCGAACAGGCTCAGGTCGTCGATGCCTCCACCGGTTCCTCCGCCGGCTAGGGTGGCCGCGGCAAAGAGCGGCTTGGGGCTCGCCCAATCGAATAGGTCACGAGCCCAACCAAGGAGGCCAATACCCGAGCTGGGAGGGGGCGGGGGGAAACACAGCGTGAGAAAGGTCGGATCGTACAACAGAGTGATGGTCGCCCGATCGCCGGCCTCCCGGTGCTGCACCCTGTTCTCGTTGCCAAAGTTGGGGACGCACATGCCCACGATGGCCTTCCCCAGGGAGTTGTCCATCGCGGCATCCGGCAGGGTCGACACTTCGTATCTACCGCCGACCACGACCTCGTTGCTGATGAAGATGTTGAGTGGAGCGGCATAGATGAGCCGCTTTGGCGCTAACCCGAACCACGTTGTGAAGTCGGCGAGCGGCGGAGGGGCCAGACCAGCAAAGCCATCGTAGGTGATGCAGGGTGATTCCCCGCTCCCGCCGCCGCGCACGCAAAAGCCGCCACCGGACTCGAACGATCCTGAGAAGTCCATGGCAGTCGCGACCTGGGTAACCGCCGGATCCATACAGGCGAGCACCTGATTGGCCAGCTCGGAGCCCTCGGCCGGGCTGCCTGCCACATCCGACGACCCGCCGGTGTGGAACGCGCCGACCTGCTGGCCCATGATGGCGAAAATGTCGAATCCGAGGCTGGTCGCCGTGGCCGATCCGGCGCCGGCTCCCTTCATGTCACCCAGGAGTCCCTTGACGTCCGCGAGGCTCTGGGACCGCTTGGCGAAATAATTCCGATTGGCCTTATTGGCATCGGGAAAATCACACACCAGTGGGTCACCCGGAGCCAAGACGAACTGTGGCGTAACTGAAGGAACGGTTGGGCTATCATCGCTGCACGCAGCGACCGCCACCCCGATGGTGATAGCTGCAAGGAACTGCATTCCGCGTCTCATGCGGCCCTCCTAGTAGACGCAGTCAGATGGGGGGAATCCCTAATAATGTACCGATCGAAGTGGGTTCCGCTAGATCAACCGGTCCCCACCAGCGCCTGATAGCGAGGGTCGGCCCGCAGATCCTTGAACCACCAGAGCTGCTCGCGGGCCATTGATTCGCGCTGGTTGGGATTGGTCGCGAGGTAGACGCTGAGGAGATGGAGCGCCTCGTCATTATCCCCCAAGAACGTGTGGACGATGGCTTCCAAGTAGGCCAATTCCCGGGTCGGGTCCACCTCCGCATCGCCTTGAGATCGTTCCGCCACCGCCCTGGCGCTGTCCGGGAGTCCCGCCCGCGACAAGGCCATTGCGACATACATGTTCGACTTGAGGCGCCTGAACTCGCGCAGTTTCTCGTTGGGCGGACTCAGTTCGACATACGCATCGACCAGCGTCCAGGCCTTGTCGATGTCCGGTCGCTGCCCCTTCATGGCCAAGATCCGGATCTGGCAATCGGTGAAGCGGTAGTTGTCAGGAAACCGCCGATAGCCCTCCTCACACCAGTAGGAGGCCTGCACCCGGTCATCCAAATCGATCGACGTGGTGAAGAGTCGCCAGATGGTAACGTCTACCTTTGCCAGATACGGATCAGCCTCGTAGGCCTTGCGTGCCTGGATGTTCGCCTCCGCCATCTCCGCCTTGTTGATGAGGAGATGACTCAGGGTGTTGAGCGCGGAAGCCTGGTTGGGATTGACGGCAATGGACCGGCGAAAGTCGCTCTCGGCATTGGCAAACAGCCGTTCCGCCTCCTGAGCATCGGGCGCCAAGTTGAGCAGCCATGGGAGGTACTGGAACATCCCATGCAGTTCGAGGGCGTCGGGGTCATCAGGCTCGAGTTCTATTGCTCGCTGCGCATGGACCATTCCCTTCTCGATCCACTCGGCGAAATGCGCCTTGTCAAACCCCTGGGCCAACTCCCTCGCGCGCCGGTACGCGATCCATCCTCGCGCGGTCACCGGGCTCGCCCACTCGTCATCCAGCTCTGCCGCCTCGGCGAAGATGGAGTCGGCGCGCGAGAACTCGAGCGCCGCAGCTTCGCGATTGCCCGCGTCGAGGTATGCCTGCACACCCTTCTCGACCCGCTCCGCCTCGCGCGCCTTCTCCCAGGCAGCCACGTTTCTGGTCCCGCGGCGACTCTCCCTGAGCTGAATCTCCTCCCCAAGCCGACTCCGTAGAAACGACGACACATCCCGGGTCACTTCGTCTTGGAGCGTGAAGGTCTCCGCTCGAGTCCGTTCCAGCCGGGTGGACCCGATCTCGCTTCCGTCCACCGCGTTGACCAGTGAGACACTGATCCGCAGTTGGGCGCCCAATTGTTCGACCGTACCCTCGACCACGGTCCCCACATCCAGTGCGCGGGAGATGCTGTCGGGAGACACCCGCCTGCCCTGAAACTGTCGGACACCATTCCGAGAAATGACCTTGAGACCCTGCACCTGGCTCAGCTCACCGATCAAGGCTTCGGTGAACCCGTCCGCCAGATACCCCAGGCTCTGGTCCGGGCTCCGGTCTTCGAAATAGAGGACCGCGATGTTCTTGGGACTGGGTCCGGTCTCTTCCGCGAAGCCGGCCTCGCCTCCACCAAAGAGCCCGAGCTGCCAGGCCGCGATCGCTCCAACCACGAG
>JABDII010000053.1 GCA_013003805.1 Gemmatimonadales bacterium | reverse complement strand
GTCGAGCGCCGGGCGGTACGTGATTCCGCCGAAACGGCGGGCGCCAAGGAAGTCTCCATGGTGGCGGAGCCGATGGCGGCCGCCATCGGCGTGGGTCTCCCCGTCGAGACGCCGACCGGCAACATGGTGATCGATGTCGGAGGCGGAACGACGGAAATCGCGGTCATCGCGCTCTCGGGCATCGTCTCGGACACGTCCATTCGCACCGGTGGCGACGAGATGGACCAGGCGATCGTCCAATTCATGCGCAAGAATTACAATCTGCTCGTGGGAGAGCCGACAGCGGAAGTGATCAAGATCAAGATCGGGTCGGCCGCCCCGGTTGGCGAGGAAACCGAGATGCCGGTCAAGGGACGAGACCTCGTATCGGGGATTCCCAAGACCGTTCGGGTCCACTCGAGCGAAATCCGTGAGGCGGTCCAGGAACCGATCCAACAGATCGTCGACGCGGTTCGCCGGGCGCTCGAGATCACGCCACCTGAACTCGCCAGCGACATTGTGGACCGTGGGATCGTGATGGCAGGCGGGGGAGCCCTCATCCGTGGTCTCGATATCCTCCTCGCTCAGGAAACTGGACTTCCCATCCATATCGACGAAGACCCCATCACGTGCGTGGTCCGTGGTACGGGAAGGATTCTGGACGAGTTCGACAAGTACAAGAGCGTTCTCGACCGGTAAGCATGCTTCCCGCGCCGGATCGCTCGCACACTCGCCGTGATACCGCGCTGTTCCTGATCTGCACAATCATTTCCGGGGCCCTCCTCTTCGCGCCAGCCGCGCGGGCCGACGCGTTGGCGTCCTTCGTCCGTGGGACGGTGCTGCTTCCGCTCGTGTGGTTGCAGGAGCGAGCCGAGGAAGGCAAGGCGAGCCGTTCACGGCTGCGGGCGCTCCGGGCGCAACGTGATTCGCTCGCGACCGTGGTCCAGACGCAGCCGGTGTTGGAGGGTGAGAATGCCCGACTGCGCCAGCTCTTTGGCCTGAGGGAGCGCCTGTCAACTCCGTTTGTCGCCGCGGAGGTTATGCACCAAGCGCAGGCAACGGATGGACTGACGCTCTTGTTGAGTAGTGGATCGAGCGAGGGTGTGGCTCAGTTTCAGCCGGTGATCGCACCCGAGGGGCTCGTGGGCGTGACTCGGGCGGTCGAGCGGCGGACGAGTAGCGCCACCACCTGGGCCCATCCCGAGTTCCGGGCCAGCGCCTTCACCCAAGACGGCAGTGTGGCGGGTATCGTGGCCCCGTCCTCCCAAGCCTCCTCACAAGAGCCGTTGCTCGAGCTGCGCGGCGTGCCATACCGGGACAGCGTGCCGCCCGGCACCTTGGTCCTCACCTCGGGCCTGGGAGGGGTGTACCCCAAGGGGATACCCATTGGGACTGTCTCCGGAGTCGCGCGCGAGACCGCGGGCTGGGAGCGGGTGTATTTGGTGCGTCCCATGGTCAACCCGGGAGCGGTCAGTCACGTCCTCATTCTGATCGGTGCGCTCCGGCGTCCAGTGTCGGACGCGTTCGTGCCCGATTCGGCTCCCGATGGCTAATCGCGTCACTCGCACCCGCTTTGCCCTGATCGTGTTGCTCTTGATCGGGCTGCATTTCTACGTCCGGCCGCGACTCTGGGATCCGAGGATCGCCCCGGATTTCCTCATGCTCGCGCTCATGATCTACGCCATCCGAACGCGCACCGGAAACGCCGCAGTGGCTGGCTTCATCGTGGGCATCGCCTCGGACGCCTTGACGCCGGTCCGGTTCGGGGCGGGGGCGCTGGCACACACCTTGGTCGGATATCTGGCCGCCTGGGGACGGGCGGTGTTCTTCGCCGACAACCTCCTCGTCCACGCCGGATTCATCGGGGCCGGCGTGTGGCTCAGGGACGTGGTTGTCCTGGTGTCGAGCGGGGCCGGCGGCCGGCGTATCTTCCTCCATTTGGTGACCTGGTCGCCACTCCAAGCCATCTCCACGGCCGTCGCGGGAGTGATCATTTTGATCATCTTCCGAGAGTGGCTGGCCATCCGGCTGGACGAATGAGCGGATTCCATTCCCACCGGCTCCGGGAACGAGCCTATGTGACGCGGTGGGTGTTGGCCGTGGCCTTCCTGATTCTGGTCGGGGCGTTCTTTCGGCTCCAAGTTCTCCAATACGAGCGCTACCACCTCCGCGCCCAGCACAACCGGATCAGACCCATACCGCTCACGCCGCCGCGCGGCCTCATTCTGGACCGCAATGGAGAGGTCATCGCGGAGAACGTCCCGGGCTATGCCGTCAAGTTCATTGCCTCCTCCGAGGACTCGTTGCGGGCGGTCCTTCGACGCGTTGCGCAGATCGTCGACCTCGACAGCGCGCTCACCGAGGTCGTGGTGCGCCGGTTCCGTCGGGCGCCACACTTGCCGGTCGTCCTGGTGGGTGACGGGACCTTCGAGATGGTTTCACGACTCGAGGAACACCGCTCGCTGCTTCCCGGGTTGGTGATCGAGTCGGAGCCGAAGCGATGGTACCCCGACGGCCCGGCGGTGGCCCATCTGGTGGGGTTCGTCGGCGAGGTCAGCGAGCGCGATCTCGAGGTGGACCGATACCCGGGTGCCGATCCCGGAACGCTGGTTGGCCGCTCCGGTCTGGAAGAGCAGTACGACCAGGTGCTGCGTGGCCGGCCGGGTGTGCGCTATATCGAAGTGAGCGCGGCCGGCCAATTGGTGCGGGAGGAGGGGGTTGCCGCCTCCTTGCCACCCGTCGGTGGCGAGCCCATCCGAACGACGATCGATCTCCCGCTCCAGCGCTTCGTTGACAGCCTCTGGCAGACGGACGCCCCAGGGGTCCGCGGCGGGCTGGTCGCGCTGACGCCTGAGGGGGAGACCCTGGTCCTGTACTCCTCTCCCTCGTTCGATCCCAATGCGTTCATCGGGGGAATCTCGCGGGAGAAATGGCAGGCTCTCCGAGCGGACACCGCGCATCCTCTCATCAATCGCGTCATCCAGGCGCGCTACCCGCCGGCCTCCCCGTTCAAGCTGGCCATCGCGGCGATGGCCCTGAAGAACGGCCTGATCACCTACCGCACCCGGATGGCCCAGCCGTGCCGCGGCGGCCTGCAACTGGGCAATCGCTTCTTCCGATGTTGGAAACGGGAGGGCCACGGGAGCCTCGATTTGGTGGGCGCGATCGAGAAGAGCTGCGATGTGTATTTCTATCAGCTAGGTGTGCGGCTCGGGATCAACTCGATTCTCACCGAAGGCGTGGCAATGGGGTTCAGGGAGCGGAGCGGCATCGATCTGCCCGGCGAATTGGCTCCCATCTATCCCGCCTCGACCGCGTACTTCGATCGAGCGTACGGTCCGCGCGGATGGAGCCGCGCGGGGGCTGAATTCAACTTCGGGATAGGGCAGGGGGAAAACACCCAGACCTTGATCAACATGGCCAAGTTCTACCAGGCCTTGGCTGGTGATGGCACGGCGATCCCGCCGCATCTGCTCCAGGAGCGGCCCGCGGGCACGCACGATCTCAGCTTGGGGGACGACGTCCTCGCGGTGCTCCGGCGAGCCATGATGCGTGTGGTAGAGTCCGGAACGGCGGTCGGAAGCCGCCAAGCTGATTTGACGGTGGCCGGCAAGACCGGCACCGCTCAGAACGCGCATGGCGAGGACCATGGTTGGTTCGTAGGTTTCGCTCCGGCGGAGAACCCCCGGATCATCGTCGGAGCCATCATGGAGTACGCCGAACACGGCACAGCGGTGGCGCCGTATGTCGTGAAGGCACTCCGCCGCTATGTGCTGGGTCCAGAGCCTGAGCCGGCGCAGCACGTCGGGCGATTGAGTCGAGACGCCCCGCGCGATTCAGCCCCGCGCGCTGTCCCCATTTCTCCGGACAGTGCCGTCGTGCCGCTGCCGTCGTTGCCGCCCGAGTCTACTTACGCGCCTCTGGTCCCGCTGCCATGAGA